>CAZDRW010000086.1:0-9931 GCA_964507555.1 uncultured Desulfarculaceae bacterium | reverse complement strand
CGGCGAAAAGATCACGGCCAAGCTGACCAAGGCGCCGGGCAATGGCGCCGACATCGGGGGGCTCAAGGTGGTCACGGCTAACGGCTGGTTCGCGGCCCGGCCCTCCGGCACCGAGGACATCTATAAAATCTACGGCGAGAGCTTCAAGGGAGCCGCGCATCTGAAGGCTATTCAAAACGAGGCCCGGGAGATCGTGGCCAAGGCGTTCCAAGCGGCCGGGGCTTAAGCCATCCCCGACAGGGTGCCGGCCGGGCTTAGGCTTGGTATTTTTCGGGCAGCCAGATGAAGAAGGTGGTGCCCGCGCCTTCGGTGCTCTCGAACCAGATGCGCCCGCCGTGGGCTTCCACCGCCAGCTTGCAGAAGGTGAGCCCCAGGCCGGTGCTGGTGCGGGGACCTTGGCCGGGCGCGGCTTGGGTGAATTTCTCGAAGATGCGGGGGCGCATGCTCTGGGGGATGCCGGAACCGCTGTCGGCCACCCATAGCTGCACTCCGCCGCGGCCCTCCTGGTCCGGCGCGTGCTTGGCGCCTATCTCGATGCGGCCTTCTTCGGTGTGGTTGAAGGCGTTGGTGAAAAGATTCTGCAGAACCCGGTAGACCAAGTCCTGGTCAGCCTCAAAGCCCAGCTCAGGGGGAATGCTGGTTTTCACTTCCAGGCCCTTTAGGGAAACCATGGAACTGAAACGCTCCTTAAGCCGTCCGGCCAGTTGGGAGAAGTTCACCTTTTCATAATTCAGGTTTAGCCGGTTTTCTTCCAGGCGGCCGATGTCCAGGAGGTTCATTATCATGCGCAGGAGGTCGTTCCCGGCCATGGAAGCCATGTCCAAGGCTTCATGCTGATTAGGGTCCAACTCACCGAAGCCCATCAAATCAAGGTTGCCCATGAGACCGGCCAAGGGGCCTTTCATGTCGTGCACAACCATGTTGGTGAGGTCCTGGCGCAACTGGTCCAAGCGTTTGAGCTCCTGGTTGGCCGTGGTGAGCTCGGCGGTGCGCTCGGCCACTTTATGCTCCAGGGACTGACTGTATTCCCGGATGGTCAGTTCCATGCGCTTGAAGGCGGTCACGTCCTTGACCTGCACGATGCCCAGGCTCACTTCGCCGTTATCGTTTATCACCGGCGTGTGGGCGACATCGTAAAACAAGGGGCCGTCCGCGCCCTTGGCCTCCACCAGACCCCGCTGGGGGCGGGCCTCCTTCACCATGCGCTCGAAGGCGGCCAAGCAGGCGTCTTTGATGGGCAGGGCGGCGGTGGATTTGTTGAGGAAGTCCTCACAACTCAGGCCGACCAATTCACGGGGGTGGTGGCCGGTCAGGCGGGCCGCGGCGAAGTTGACCGATTCCACCCGGCGGCTGGGGGTAAAGGAAAAAACCGGGTCGTCCATGGCGTCGAATATAGCCTTGAGCTTGTTGCGGCTTTGTTCAAGTATTTGCTGTAACTTTATGACCTCGGCGTTGGTTTGCCGAGAGGGGCCCTCAGGCCGGCCTTGCTTGGATCCTGGCATAACCTGCTGGTCGTCGTAGGTCGTTATGTGCTTTTTACCAGAAGGCATCTTTCTCTATAGCCCAAGGTTTGGGGTTAACCTTATCCGCAGAGAAATAGCATTTATTCCCCAGCGAAGCGGGTAAACCAAATGCTGGCATTGTATAACGCCAAATCCGCAACATTTCGAAAAAGTAATTCTAGAGAGAATCCGTGGCAAGTCCAGTAATAAAAAGTATACCGGTCGCAAGTGAATTGTAGCCCACCTGCGGATGTTGCTTGTTACACGTTTATTACTTTATGAGGACGCCGCGTTATTGGTGTGGAGCTTGCTGTCCACGATCGCCAGCAGTTTGGCGGCCTCTTCGAAACCGGGGTTTATTTCCAAAGCGTGAATGAGGCTTTGCCTGGCCTGCTTATAATCCTCCAACTCAAAAAAGGTCCGCGCCAGGTTGTAATAAATATTTTCATCCTTGGGATTTACCTTGAGCGCCCGGCGGTATTGTTCGGAAGCTTCCTCGAAGCGCCCCTGGCGGCGGTAAATAATGCCAAGCGTGTTGAAAATGTTAATGGTCTTGGGGTTGACCCTCATCACCTCCCGCAGCACTTCGCTGCGGGTTTCCTCCTGCTTGTCCTTGCGGTTGTATATTTCGGCGGCCAGGTTGAAACACTTCCCGGCTTCCTCGTGCTGGCCCATGGCCTTGTAACACTCGCCCATGCGTTGATAGGCCTGGGCAAAGGATTGATCGATCTCGGTGGCGCGGCGGAAATAGACTATGGCCTCTTCATAGCGCTCCAAAACCGTGTTTATGTAGCCCAGGTTGTAATAGACCTCAGGGCTGTCATAGATCGTAAGTATGTGCTGAAATACGGCCGAAGCTTCCTGCCAGCGTTCCTCCTCCATGAGCTTGACGCCCCTGGAGTAAACCCGTTCCGCCTCTATCTTATTCGCGTCATCGGTGGGATATAAGAGTTCGTTCACACGGTTGCGCAGGCGCTCCAGGGTGATGGGCCGGCAAAGGATCTCGCTAACCCCGGCCTCGCCCGCTTCCACCACTTGAGCCTGGGTCACCACCTCGGACAAAAGCAGAAAGGGCGTGGTTACGAAATCAGCGTCCGCCCGCAAGATCTTTAAGAGGCTCAGGCCGCCGATCTCCTGCAGGTTCCAACCCGCGATCACCATGTCGGCCCCTTGGCGTTTAAGCATGGCCCAGGCGCTGGTGCCGCTTGGGGTGGCTTGAACCTGGACGATTCCCATGTCCCGCAAGAGGTCCACGATGCGGTGGCGCAGGGACAGGTCTTTTTCCGCCACAATCACATTTGGGCTGTTTTCAGGCACGCCGCCTCCCGGTGCTCAGCCTAACCATTACTGTTCAAGCGTGGCCTGGCTCTATTTTAGCCGTAAAAACGGAAAATTAGCAATGCCGCCGAATTTGGTGGCCAATGAGGCCCCCGCCGGGCGCCATAAAATGCCGCTTGGGCGTCTTGGCCGGTGAAGGTTGCTTAAATTTTGATGGCGGCATTTCCTTGTTAAGAATTAGCCAGACCTCATGCGATCACCCGGCTGGTCCCGGGCCAAACTATCGGCAAGCAAGGACCATTCTACGAATTGAGCACCCGCCGCGTCAACGGGCATTACCTGCTTTGCGCCGGGACCGGCTTGATATAGCATGGGGGCATGAGCTAAGGGAATATAACCTGGGGAGTGCTGAATATGTCTAAAAAGCAGTTTGCGTCCCTGTTGGCTGCGGTTGTGTTGAGCGGCTGTCTGGGCGGTGCCGCCGTGGCCTGGTGGCAGGCCAAGGCCTATGCCGCGCCCGCCAAGGCAGGGGCTCAGAGTCTCATGGCCAGCGAAGTGAACTTAGTGGATGCCAGCGGCAAGGTGCGCGCCCAGTTGGCTTTCCGGCAGGTGGAGGGGGCCATGCAGCCGGGCCTGTTTTTGTACGGCCCGGACGGCAAGGAGCGGGTGGGGCTCACCCTCCTGGGGGCCCAGGCCCGGCCCGCCCTGGCCTTAAGCGACCAGGCCGGCGACACCAGGCTTTGGCTGGGCTTGAATGGCAAAGGCGATCCGCAGGCCGTGCTTTATGACGCGGGCCAGCGCCTGCGCGCCGCCTTGGGGGCCATCACCTTGCAGGGGCCCGGCGGGCCCCAGAAGCTGCCGGTTTCATCGCTGATCCTGTCCGATGAACAAGGCAAGCTCATTTGGCGGGCCCCTTAAGCGTGCTCCGCACCATGCCGATGTGATAATGTATGCGCGGCCGCGGCCCTGAATCCACGGCCGCGCGCTTGGCAACCCAGCTGGGGAGGCGGCCATGGATGACAGTATATTCTTTCCCGGGAACCGGGTGGTGCTGGATACCAACCTGGTGCTGTTTCCCCGGGTGACCACCTCTTTCCGGGGATTCCGCCGGGACTCCTATCTCATCTTGGATACGCCCCAGCACGAGGGCAGCTCCCTGGAATTCGAATACGGCATGCCTATAGTCCTGCGCCTGATGCACGAGTCCAAGGTGTACGGCTTCAAGGCCGAGGTGCTGGGCCGCACCACCATGCCGTTTCCGCTTTTGTTCCTCACCTATCCCCAAGAGGTGGAGAGCCTGAACCTGCGCAAGGGCAAGCTCTACAAGGTAATGCTGGACGCATCCTTTGCGCCGCTTAAGGACGGCGAGGACGAGAAGGCGGCCGGCGGGCAGGCTGAGGAGCGCAAGGGGCTGGTCCTCAACCTTTCCGAGAACGGCGCGCTCTTGGAGACCGACTGGCCTCTGGAGGTGGGCGCTTCCCTCTGCCTCACCTTCTCCCTGCCCGGCCACGGCGAGGCGTGTGAACTGAGCGCCAAGGTGCTTTCCTGCCTGGTAAAGGGCCATGCCTGCTGGGTGGAGTTGCATTTTTCCGATGAGGAGCAGCCCGCCTGCGCCGCTGTTTTTGAATACCTGCAAGACCTGGAAGGCCGCCAGTTGGAAGAAGCCATACTGCGGCTATCGCCATAGGAGGAGAGTCGAAATGCCCACGCCCGGAGCCAAGAACGCCATAACCGATGTGGAGGGCCTGTTGGTGGGCCAGTATAGCCAGCCCCAGGCGGCCTGCGGAGTCACCGTTGTGCTGTGCCCCGAGGGGGCGGTGGCCGGGGTGGATGTGCGGGGCTCGGCCCCGGGCACCCGCGAGACCGACCTCATGGACCCCTCCAACCTGGTGGACAAGGCCCAGGCCGTGGTTTTGACCGGCGGCTCGGTCTATGGCCTGGCCGCCGCCGACGGGGTGGTGCGCTGGCTATCGCAAAAAGGCTGGGGTTTTCCCCTGGAGCAGGGCCAGGTGGCGCCCATCGTGCCGGCGGCCGCGCTCTTCGACCTGGGCCGGGGCCAGGACTATCTGCCGCCCATCGGTCCGGACTGGGGCGTGATGGCCTGCCAGGCCGCCAGCGGCGAGGCCCCGGAGATAGGCACCGTGGGCGCGGGCACCGGCGCCTTGGCCGGCGGCGTCAAGGGCGGCCTGGGCACCGCTTCCGAGCGCCTGGCCATGGGCATCACTGTGGCCGCCATCGTGGCGGTGAACTCCCTGGGCTCGGTGATCGACCCGGCCTCGGGCCTCTTGTGGGAGGCGCGCATGGAAGTGGACGGCGAGTTGGGCCAGGCCGGCCGGCGGCCCGTGGCCCTGCCCACCCCGCCCGATCCCCAGGCCGCGGGCAACACCACCATCGGCCTGGTGGCCACCAACGCCACCCTCACCAAGGCCCAGGCCCGCAAGCTGGCCCAGATGGCCCACGACGGCATGGCGCGTGCCATCCGGCCCTCCCACACCATGTTCGACGGCGACACCATCTTCTGCCTGGCCACGGGCAAGCGCGCGCTGCCCGACACGCCGGGCTTTTTCGCCGCGCCTCAGGCCCAGGCCATCAATGAGCTGGGCCGGGCGGCTGCGGATTGCTTTTGCCGGGCCGTCATGCGCGGGGTTGCTAATGCGGCTAGTTTGGGCGGCATGACCGCATTAAAGGATTTGCCGGGGAGGTAGGCTGTACCAGGGGGGGAGATGTGGATAAAGATGAAGCAAGGCTTGAAGTTGAGCGGCAAATTAACGCGCACAAATTAAACCCCAGACAAGTCACATCTGAATATGCTTGCGGCGCCATGCGTGACACTGCACGCAAAGCCAGGCGCCGGCTTTTACTTTCTGCCTTCGCCACGTTAATAATTATTGCCGTTTTTCTGGTGATATTTTTATCGGGTGTAGTAGGGACTACAACGCATCCTCCTTCTGGCGTTGTTATAATGAGAACAAAAATACACCCATGGTCAATACTTTTTCTTCAGCCGGACGGCAAATTAATCAAGGCAACTATTGAAAACAAAATAGGTACGAATAGAGGCATATATTTCGACCGACATTTATATACTTTCGATCACGAATTGTTCGATCGTACACTGTATAAAGTTGATATCTGTGGAAGATCTGCTGCTGAGCCAGTAAAAGGGATGGAATCATTTCCCTATAATAAGTTTCGCTGGCTTGAAGTTATATACGTTGATGACAAGAAGCTGTTTTTTACGGCCACATCGAAGAAAATTTTCAGAAAAAAAAGAGACCTCACTTTTGGAGATGTCATCTTATATAAATTGGACATGTTAACCAATAAATATGATGTTGTTAAATTGAATTACGCAGGCGATGGCATATCTGCGTTGAACGACCGGATATACTATTCAGATAGAGAGTTTAATATACATCTTAAAACTGAAAATTCTGATAAAAAAATTGGGCTAAAAGGCGTTGATTTGAGTATATCACCCAATGGGAGATATCTTGCTTTTATGGGTTATTCAGATGATTCTTTTCGCAAAGTAATATATCTTCACGATTTCCAGACAAACGAAACTGAACGCGTAGCACGGAATTTTTCTATGCGCTTTGATAGAAAGATCAAATGGTCGCCAGATAGCAGATATTTTATTATTTGGGATGATCCGGAAATATATTTACCGCCATTAAAAATTATTGAGGCATCAACTTCTAAAGTGGTGGCAAAAATCTATAATTTCTCTGCATATAATGTTATTTCAGAAAGCGAGTATAAAAGAATTAAACAAAAGTGCAACTTTATCCGTGTGCAGGAAGTGAATGGTAATAATTAGGTTGAATAACCACTTATCGCAGTTATAATCACTAGTTGATTGGTTCTTATTAATTATCTTGTCGGATCGCCCTACTCTTGTAAGCCCCTGAACCTCATGATAATTATTGTGGATGGCCGTGCCTGGTATCTTCTCCGGGCAGAGGCGCTGGTTTCTAGCGCCAAGGCCGCGACGATCTATCTACCCTGATCAACACGGGAGAGTGCCGCCGGTGAGCCTGAAAGCGCCGGACATATTCGATCTCATCGTGGTGGGCGCTGGCCATGCGGGCTGCGAGGCGGCCTTGGCTGCCGCGCGCATGGGCGCGGAGGTGTGCCTGGTCACCTTCAACCTGGATCACCTGGCCGCGCTTTCCTGCAACCCCGCCGTGGGCGGCCTGGCCAAGGGCCACCTGGTGCGCGAGATCGACGCCCTGGGCGGCGAGATGGCCAAGAACACCGACGCCACCGGCATCCAGTTCCGCCTGCTCAACCGGAGCAGGGGCCCTGCCGTGTGGTCCTCCCGGGCCCAGGTGGACATTGACCGCTACCCCCGCCGCATGCGCCAGGTGTGTCAAGCAGAGGAACGCCTCTGGCTCTTGGAAGCCGAGGTGCGCTCGCTCATGGTGCGAGAGGGCAGGGTGCGAGGCGTGGTGACCCAGCGCGGCCAGGAGATCGCCGCGCGCTCCGTGCTACTCACCACCGGCACCTTCCTGCGCGGGGTTATCCACATCGGGCTCACCAATTACCAGGCCGGGCGCATGGGCGATCCGCCTTCCAACGCCTTGAGCGACCAACTGCGCGACCTGGGCTTCAACCTGCGGCGGCTGAAAACCGGCACCACCCCGCGCCTGGACCAGCGCTCACTTAACTTAGATAGCCTGCCCCAGCAATGGGGCGACGCCGAGCCGCGCGCCTTCAGTTTCATGAGTGAGGGTCCGCCGCCTTTGGGGCAGATATGCTGCTGGCTCACCCGCACCACCGAGGCCACCCACGACATCATCCGGGCCAATCTGGATCAAGCGCCCATGTACGCGGGCCGCATCACCGGCACCGGCGCGCGCTACTGCCCCTCCATCGAGGACAAGGTGGTGCGCTTTGCGGACAAGGAATCCCATCAGATATTCCTGGAGCCCCAGGGCCTGGATAACGGGCTGATCTATCCCAACGGCATCCCCACCAGCCTGCCGCTTAGTGTGCAGGAGCGGATGGTGAAAAGCCTGCCCGGCTGCGAGAACGCCTTCATCGCCCGGCCCGGCTATGCCATTGAATACGACATGAGCGATCCCCAGGATCTTTTGCCCGACCTCATGAGCCGTAAATTAGAGGGCCTTTTCCTGGCGGGCCAGATCAACGGCACCAGCGGCTACGAGGAGGCCGCCTGCCAGGGGCTTCTGGCGGCGATCGGCGCGGTGCGCTGGGCCCGCGGCGAGGCCCCCTTTATCCTGGACCGCTCCCAGGCCTACATCGGGGTGCTAATCGACGACCTGGTGACCAAGGGCACGGCCGAGCCCTACCGCATGTTCACCTCCCGCGCCGAGTACCGCCTGAGCCTGAGGGAGGACAACGCGGATCTTAGGCTCACTCCCCTGGGCCGCGAACTGGGCCTGGTGGACGACCGGCGCTGGGAGAGCTTCAGCGCCAAGCGCCGGGCCATTGATGAAGCCTGGCGGTTGTTGAATGAAACCAGCCTGAACCCCACCGTGGCCATGAACCAGCGCTTGGCCGAGATAGGCAGCGCGCCTTTAAAACGTCCCCTGACCGCGGCCGAAGTCCTGCGCCGTCCCGGGCTCAAGCTGGAGCAAGTAGCCGGCCTGCATGATAGCTTGGCGCCGCTAGGCGAACTGCCCCGCCAGGCGGCGGAACAGTTGGAGATAAGGGCTCATTACGCGGGCTATGAGGAACGCGAGCACGAGCAGGTGGCCCGCTTCCGCCACCGCGAGCAGGTGCGCATTCCGGCGGATATGGATTACCAGGCCATGGCGGGCTTAAGCCGCGAAGTAAAGGAAAAGCTCTCCCGGCTGCGGCCCGTCAACCTGGGCCAGGCCGGGCGCATCTCCGGCGTCACCCCCGCGGCGCTGGCCGTGCTTTCCTTGCATCTGCACCGCCTGGCCCGGACCAGGGAAGCGGCGGGGATCGAGGGAGCCTGAGCTGGTATAATTGCACCTTGCCCCTGCCCCAAGGCTGCGCTATATTCCCGGGTGCTGACTAACAATTAGGTGGAACCGCTTACGGTTCCTTAAAAAATTCCATGGCGGCAGATCCCGAATGCTTTGAGCCGCTGGCCAGGCGTAATGGATCGGTCTGGGCTATTGGCTCTCGGCTGTCATGACAATTTTACCTGCCGGTTGCGATTGAGTTGATTAAGCCTATGCACGAGCAAGCATCTCAAGAAGGCATGACCTTTGGCCAGCGGGTGGTGTCGGTGTTTCCCCAATGGGTCACGCCCAACCACCTGACTTTTCTTCGCATGGCCTGCACTTTGGTCATTTTGGCGTTTGAGTTCAACAACAGCGGCCTGGGGATCATTATCATATTGGGATTGGTCGCGGGCTTTAGCGATCTCTTGGACGGGGCTCTGGCCCGCGCCCGGGGACTGGTCACCAACCTGGGCGCGTTTTTGGACCCTTTAAGCGACAAGCTTTTCGCCATAGTGCTTATAGTTGTCGTGTGGCGGCGCGATCTGGTCGAGCCTTGGCTCTTGCTGCTCATCTTGCTCACCGAGGTGCACACGGTTCTTATTCCGGTTTTGTCGCTCTTGCGCCGCCGCCGCCAGGGCCTCGATCTTTGGCCGCCGCCCAAGGTGGAGCCCAACCAGTTGGGCAAGCTCAAAACGTTCTGGTTTGCCAGCTCCCTGGGGTTTACGATCCTAGGCGCTTGGCTTGGCTGGAACTGGTTGGTCGGTTTCGCCTGGTTCATTATTTGGGTGTCCCTGGCCCTGGGCGTGGGAGGGGAAGTGGTTTACCTCCGGGATTACGCCAGAGGGGCTTATGCTTAGCGGGAAACGGATGTAATTATGGGCGACGATAAGGTTGAATCCGGGGCGGTGTACCTGGAGCGCATCCAGTCCAAGGTTGGCACTGGCGATACCGCCAAAAGCGCGGTTATGGAAAACTACTGGCGGGCGCAGCCCCAGGCATCCGGCCAGATCAAGATGGAGCTGTTGGACCTGAATGACCAGCCCAGCGGATACGCCGAGTTGGTGGAACCAGAAGAGTTTGAAAGCCGTTTTTACTTGGTCGAAGGCTGGCAGCCCAAGAACCGCGACCCCAAGAAGGAAAAGGCCGACAAGCTTACCGCGCGGGCCGAGCGCCATTTGGAAAAAAAGGAATACCTCTCCGCGGAGTTTG
>CAZDRW010000085.1:0-9962 GCA_964507555.1 uncultured Desulfarculaceae bacterium | reverse complement strand
GCAACTTACCATTGATAAGGTACACGCCTCCACTGACCGGTGCGAAAACGTCACGCGGGAAGGTTTGACAGCCCTTGTGAAAGGCTATACAATTATTATTCTTATAACTAATTAATAAAGCATGACAAATTAAGACGGCATCCCCTTTGGAGAGCCTCATGACTCAGGATAGAATGCCCAGCGCCTGCCGTGGGCCCCTGCTCACCGCAGACGCGCTTAAGCTATTGGAAGAGCATCACCAGTTTCCCGGGCCTTATACTTTTAAAGTAATCGGGTTCGCCGGCGAAGCTTTCCTGGCCGCGGTGAAAGAGGCGGCTCAGGGTGTGCTGGGATCGGCTGACGACTATGAGCTTAGCACCCGGCCGTCTTCGGCCGGACGCTACGTGTCCATCAGTTTGGACGCTGACATGCGGGACTCGGCCCAAGTGCTGGACATGTACACCGCCTTAAAGCAGGTGCAGGGCGTGGTGGTGCTGGTCTAGGCCCAGTGGCTTGCGGGCTGAATAAACCAATTTTCCAGGGAAGTCTTGTCGATAATGCCGCGGTGCGCCAGTTCAGCCATCGCCGCTTCCAGGTCTTCGAGTGAAGAGTTCCAGAAATGGCGGCAGGATTCCAGGCTGAGCGGCGTGCCTGCGTCGGACAAGGAAACCATCAAAAGGTAAAGGCTGGTGGCCTCCACCGAAAGTCCCATGGTAAATATCTTCTGGTCCATAGCTCCTGGTCTGGGCTAGAGTTAATAAGGCCGGTTTATGCGCCGGCATGGCCATAAAACGAGCCAACCATACCACAAGAATATATATGCGGTCACGGCCTCGGCGCTATGATTTGCCGGGCTGGGCTTCAAGAAGGATGCACCTAACATGTCTCTGCCTCTGATGCTGTTTCCCGGAACCATGCTGCGGCCCTCCACCGCCGCCTTGCTGATTCCCTGGTTCGGCCCGCTTTTGCTTCTCAGGCCTCCCAGCTTGGAGCCCGAGCCGGAGTCTCCGCTCACGACGGCCGGATTGCTGCGCCAGGTAGCGCCCCAGGCCGGGGCCGAGGGCGCCGATGGCAAGGCCGGGGAACTGGCCGGGCTTCTGAAGCAATGGGAGCAGTGGGTGCGCGACCATGCGGGCTCGGCCGATCTGGCCGCTTTGAAAGTAGGAGTCAAACCGCCGCCGCCGCCGGAAACCGTGCGCGGACTCATGGGCGACATAAAGGAGTTCGGCCGCCCCAAGGAGGGCCAACCAGCGCCGCCGCCCGAGGTCACGGCGGATTTGTTCCTGCATGTGGCCCACCTGCACGACCGTGGGACCCTGGAGATGGACGGCATGCTGGGCCAGGTGGAGGCGGGGCAGAAGCGCCTTGCTACGATAATGGGACTCGACCAAGAAGACACCTCGCCGGCTGATTATGAAGAGGCTTTTCAGGACCGCCTGCCGCCGCTGGAGTATGACCTGGACGACCAAACCCACCTGGAGCGGCGCTTGGCCGCTTGGGCGGTGCTGGCCCAGGGGCTGGGCGCCGAGGCAGAGGGCGTCTGGCTGGCCACGGCCAATCTCTCGGCGGTGCAGGTTCTCTTGGAGCGACATAACAATACCCTTTCCAGCTTGGGCCAGGATTTCCGTTCGTCGGCGGGCGTTACCATGCCGGGACCGGGCGCGGGAGCGCCGCCGTCGGCCGATTCGCCCTTGGCCCAGGAGGCGGCCCGCCTGGTGCTGCCCGATCTTAGCGGCCTGGATCAAGAGGGCTTGCTTGCACTGCGCGCCAAGCTTGCGGCCCAGGGCGAGGGGCATGATCTGAACCAGTTGCAAGAAAGCGTGGCCACGCTTTTGGGCAAGCTTAGCCGCGAGAAGTGGTCGGCCGGGCTGCGCGACGAGGTTGCCGCCCAGGCCCGGGAGTTGGCCGAAACAGCCACCGCCCTGGCGGCCCAGGCCGGGGTCGAGGGACCGGGCCGCGGGATAAGCATCCTGGTGTTCCCGGGGCTGAAGCGCCCGGACCTGCTGGCCCTGATGCGCTCGGCGGAGCCCGGTGCGCGCTTGCCCTCTGCGGGCAAATGGCCCCAGGATTGGCCGGCCGGCTCCTGTCCCCTGATCGCGGCCTGGTAAGGGAGGGCGGTCATTCTGCGCCCCAAGGCTCCGGTGAAATCCAAAAGCAGGAAAATAAGCTCCCGACCCAGGAGCAAGCCAAGGCGCGCCAGCCAGGGCGGCCTGCGCCGCTTGCTGTGGCGGGCCGGGCTCGTGGTCCTGGCGCTGGGACTGTGCTTCGCGGCCTGGAACCTGTTCTGGCCGCCAGTGGGCCGCCTGGCCGAGCGCGACCCCAGGACCAGCGCCTTCATGCAGGCCCAAGAGGAACGCTGGGCAGAGCAAGGATTGCGGCGGAGCCTTAAATGGCGCTTTGTTCCCCTTGAGCGCATTTCGCCCTATCTGCAGCAAGCCGTGCTCATCGCCGAGGACGACAAGTTCTATAGCCACGACGGCTTTGACTACGACATGATGGCTCAGGCCGTGGAGCGCAACCTGGAGGCCGGCCGCGTCCGCTACGGCGCCAGCACCATCACCCAGCAATTGGCCAAGAACCTGTACCTGACGCCGTCGCGCAGTCCTCTGCGCAAGCTGCGCGAGGCCATCATCACCTGGCGTTTGGAGCGCGCTCTTTCCAAAAAGCGCATCTTGGAATTGTATTTAAACGTGGTGGAATGGGGTCCCGGTGTGTTCGGGGCCGAGGCCGCCGCCCGCTATCATTTCGGCGTGGCGGCCGCCGATCTATCGCCGGAGCAGGCGGCGCGTCTGGCAGCGGTGCTGCCCAACCCCGACGAATGGAACCCCAAGGCTGAGCGTGGCTACGTAGCCAAACGCTGGCAACAGATCCACCGCGTTATGCAAAAGCGCGGGCCGGGTAAGATCTGGCGCTGAAAGGGCGCGAAATCGCCCTTTTCCCTGCCGGAAAATTAAATGAAGCATGTGGCGCGAAATTGCTTTGGCTTATAATATTAGTAAAAAGTCTCAATCCTGTTTAGGCCTGCCCGTAGAGTTGCTCAATGCAAAAACTGGCGGCATACCTTGAAGCGCGTGAGGACTGGCTCATGGAGCGGGTGCTGAGCTATGCCAAAAAGCAAGGCTACGCCAAGTATACCTCCACCCTGGTGGAGCCCTGGCGTCAATCCATCGCCGGACTTAACAAGGCACTCAGGCATGCCCAGGAATCTGGCAGCGGCACCGATGAACTGAATGCGGACGAATCCTACCTGGGCGATCCGGTGACCGATTTCGCGGTGCTTGAGGCCAGGCTTCATCGCGACCGCGGGGTAAACTTGGCATTGTTCCTGGGGTTGTTCAAGTTCTACCGCCAGTGCTATCTCGACCTGGTGGCCGGATCGGATTTTACGGAAAATCAGAAGACGGAACACAACGCCACTTTGGGCCGGTTCTTCGACCGGATCGAAATCGCCTTTTGCAGCGAGTGGGCGGGAGAACACCGGCAGGACCGTTATAAGGAATTAAGATCAGCCAATCTCCTTTTAACCAACGAGAAGAATAAATACCTAACCATCTTCAACAGCCTTACCCAACCGGTCCTTTTGATTGATTCAGACAACTGCCTGATAGACATGAACCATGCCGCCTTAATTTATTTGGGACAGAAAGGGGCCCCGGGCTCTCATTACTACGGGAAAAGCCGGCCGAGCCAGGCCGGTGACAAGGGGCAAGATGCCTGCATCGAACTCAAGAACCTGCTGCCCTGGCTGGCCGATGAACTGCAAGCTTTTATTGATGACGCTGCGGACGCATCGCTTCTCGAGAGGGTGATAGAGGAGAAAAGCTATGAGATCTCCCTGTCCCGCATGCTGGACATAAGCGGCAAGTTCAGCGGCGTGGTGGTGATCCTCTATGATGTGACCGATGAAAAACAAGCTAGCGTGCGCAAGGAGGAAAGGGATAAGCTGCAAGCCGCCATTGAAACCGCCGGCGCTATCTGCCATGAGATGAGCCAGCCCATGCAGGTGCTTTTAATGAGGGCGGAAATAGCCAAGCTCAAGGCGGCCGGTAATCCGGACTTGCAGGAAGAGCTGGAAATGATCATGGACCAGATTGAGCTGATGGGCGAGATCACCCACCAGCTGCTCGGGCTCACCACCTACAAAACCAAACAGTACATGAAAGGCACTGACATCCTGGATCTGGCCTGACGTGCTCCGACAGGGTCCTGTTTCGCTTTTGCGGGGCTGGGCCGATCTGCTATAGTGCCTTTAAAACTGACAGCGTTTGAAAACGTGCATCCATGTTCAAGAAAAGGCGTATGAGGGGGAATCCAGCCCTGCTTCAGCCCCGGCGCGGCCGGTTAGCGAGGTGCTGGCTGAGCTCAAAGGCGCCGAAGGCGATAAGCGCAGCTGCCGGGAGGAGTCCTTAAGAATCCACGGACTGATCTGCGCCAAGTGCGGCCGGGAGTTCGAACTAAAGAACAGGCACCTTTTGACCGCGCACCACAAGGACGGCAACTGGAAGAACAATCCCCGCGACGTCTCCAATTGGGATAACTTGTGCGTCTACTGCCACGATGACGAGCACGCGCGGGGAATGTGAGAACCCGGCGCATTCCGCCCCTGGCCCTTAGGCGCCGCTGGTAGCCGTTATAAGTGGAGTTATTGTTTACCCAAACCTTTTGGCCGAGATTCAGGGACCGCATAACTTAGCCCGGACTGCCTAGGGAGAAGGCGATCATGAGGCTGGCCAGCAGATATATCGTCATCGTCGGCATGATCCTGGTGCTAACCGCCGCGGCCATCTTGTGGTTCGTGAACCAGCAGATGCGTGAGCAGGCCCTGCACGAAGCCCAAGCCAAGGCGCTCATAATCCTTAATCACAACCTGGCCGTTCATACCTATTTCAGCCATCAGCTTAAGCCCAAGGTGTTCGAGATTGCCGATGCGTTGGTGGCCAAGGGCTACTTCGAGCCCGCCTGGATGTCCTCCACCTACGCGGTGAGGGGAATCGAGGAATATTTCAAAACCTTGTCGGCAACCGACTACTACTACAAGGAGTGCGCCATCAACGCCCGCACCCCCCTTAACGAAGCCACCGGCTATGAGGTGGATTTTCTTAAAAGGTTGAATGCGGACCCCAAACTCCAAGTGGAAAGCGGGGTTAGAACCCTGGATGGCAAGCACGTCTACGTGGTGATGCGGCGGGGCGAGGCCATGGAAAAATCCTGCCTGCGCTGCCACAGCACCCCCCAGGCCGCGCCCGCCGGTATGGTGGAGAAATACGGCGCGGAACGAAGCTTCAATCGCTATGAGGGCGAAGTGGTTTCAGCCATCTCCATGCGCATCCCCCTGCAGGCGGCCTATGCGGAGGCCGATCAATTCACTTTCAGGCTGGGCCTGGTGATCCTGGTTTCCCTGGCCCTGGTGGGCGCCGCCATCATGGTTCTCACCAGGTATCTGTTCGGACTGCCGCTCCAGACCATCAAGGACCAGGCCGCCTTGATCGCAAAGAGCGAGGTTCATCTGGGTGGCCAGCTTCCCCTTAGCTTCCCCGGCGAGTGGAACGACCTGGCCCGGGACTTCAACTCCATGTCCGCCAATCTGCGCGATACCTACGACAACCTGGATTTCCTGGTGGAGAAGAGGACCCAGGAATTGGAGCGCGCCTTGGCCGAGGTCAAGCAGTTGGGCGGGCTATTGCCCATTTGCGCTCACTGCAAAAAGATCAGGGACGACCAGGGCTACTGGAAACAGATAGAGGAATACATCAGCAAGCACAGCGAGGCTCAGTTCAGCCACGGCGTTTGCCCGGAGTGCATGCAGAAGCATTATCCCGACGTGGTTTCCGCCAAGCCGGAGCTGGGCGCCGAAAAGCAAGGGCCGGACCAAGACTGAGCAAAAAGGGAAGAGGGGAGCGGGGTGGAGGCTGTGGTTCCATCCCGCTCCCCCATGGTTAGGGAGGGTATAGTTCTCCTGGGCAAGAGGAGATGGAAACCTGGTAACTAACCTTTCTTGCGCAAAGAACCGGTAGTATCCACCGCGCGCAGATTCTCGAGTTCCGTATCCGTGGGCTCGGGCACCTTCTTCAGATCTGGTGCAATCTTTAAATCCCAGCCGGTGCTTTCCCTTACTTCCTCCACGGTGGTGAAGGGGAAGTAGGCGTCCAGGATGAATTCCTTGGTCTGGGGGTCGGGGCGCAGGATGCCCAGGGTGGAGATGATGGCCGAGGGGCCGCTGCCTACAAAGCCCGCGCGCTGGCGGGCGTCGCCGCCGTCCAGATAGCCCGGGCTGGAGATATAGTCCACCTTTTCCATGAAACGCCGCGCCTCGTGGGAGGCCATGATGAGATAGCGCTTGGCGCCGACTGCGATGTCGTTGGCGCCGCCCGAGCCGTTGAGGCGCACCTTGGGCGGCTGGTATTTGCCGATCTTCCAGGGGGCGTTGTCGCCCCAGATGCCGGTGGTGTTGACGTTGCCGAACTTGTCAACCTGCGCCGCGCCGATAACCGCGTTGTCCGCCCGGCCCGAGGCAACCAAAAAGCCCAGGGCGTCGATGGCGTTGGTGAAGGAGGTGGCGTTGGCGCTGATGCGGTTGCACTCGATGCCCCAAGGGAGGCCGCCCACCGGGGTGGAGCCGTACACGCCGCCCTCGGTAAAAGGCATGAGATTTGGCGCGTGGTTGCGATGGGCAAAATAGCCTGCCAGCATGGAAAGCCCCACGCCCAGGATGATCAGCTCGCCGTCCTTGATTTCGCGTCCGGTGACTATGGCCATGAATTCCTGTTTAGTGTATTCCATGGGCGCTTACCTCCTTGCCTTGTCTTCCAGCTCGGCCACTTCCGCATCACTTCTTATCCACTTGCGGTAGGGGTCCAAAAGGAAGGCGGTGTCGGTGCCGGTTATCTTGGCGATTTTTTCTTGGCCGATGAGCGCCTGGTAGTCCTCGCGGGTCTCATAGGGCTGGACCCATTTGTCCAGATATTCCTGGGTGCCCTCTGCGGTCTTGAGCTGTTTGTTCATGTAGAACATGTGCTCTTCGTCCGAGTCATAGATGCCGCAGGAGGCTTGGGGCCAAGAGCAGAAGGGCCAATACACCACCGCGTCCACCACCTCGGCGATGATGCGCACCAGGTTGGGATACTGGCGCATGCAGCCGGTGTCCACGATGCGGTCGGCCACCAGCACCACCTTCTCCGCCGCCCGCGACATCTCGAAGCGGCTCCATTCCGAGCCCAGCATGATGGCGTTGCCGTGGATATCGGCCATGGTGACGTGGATCGCCGCCACCTCGGGCCTGAGCGAGCGGAAGGCCCCGATTTTCTTTCCGGTGAAGGGGTCGGTGACCATGGGAATCTTCTGGTCGCTGGGATAGGTGTCCGGGTGATCCCCCGAACACCATTGCTGGTCATTGAACACGTTGACCGTAGCCGGCACGAAGGGCCAGTTCATGGCGCCGCCGAAGAAGCGCCAGGCCATGGCGCCGTTGGAGTAGTCCTCGATAACGGTCTTGCCCGCGGTCACCGCCCGGTTGAGCCCGTTGGCGAACCCGTAGACCTCCAAGCCGGAAAATCCCACCTCCACCCTTCTCACCGCTTCCACCGCGGCCAGAAGGTTGACCTGCTGGGAGCCGCAATGGCAGATGACGTTCAGATCCTGGCGGCCTTGGCGTACCATTTCCTTGCCAAAGGCGATGGAATCCGAACCAACCGGAAATGCGGCTCCATGGCAATAGGTCATGCCGTTCCAAGTGTACTTAGCCACGGCGTCATGCATGGACATAAGTTTGTTTCGCACCAACAACCTCCTTGCGACCTAGCAAATTCTCATTGTCATTTACTTTGGATGCGCCGGCCGCGGCCAAGGCGTCCCGAGATGTTGTGAAAAATGCAGGCATCGTGCCAAATAACCTTATGACAGGCTATTGTTAAAAGTCTAGTTGCCGGGTTTGTTGCAGCAATTGCCCCAGTCGTACTTCGGCGGCTTGGGCTGGCCGTCCTTTTTTGATGGTTCAAAACCGCAAAGGATGAAGCTCTTGTATGAGCGCTTGCCTTTGGGGCCCGCTTCCACAAAAGCGGCCTTCGGCGCGGCGGCGGTGCGGGCGGCGGTCAGCTTGGGGTTGGCCTTGGTCTTGCCAGCCTTTATCAGTATCCAATAGGAAGCGCCCGGCGCCATTTGCGCGGAAAGCCCCCCGTGCTCTTGCCACTGGGCAAGCTGGCGGCTCCAGCCCTCTTTCTGATCCCTGGTGTAGAGCTTGGCTCCCTTGGCGCTATCCAATTTGATTATAGGCTTGGCCGGGCCGGCTTTAACCACGAAATACTCGCCAGCGCCCGGCGCCAGGCTTAAGTCCTGGGAGCCGTCCTTAAGAGGCCGGACATAGACCAGCGGCTGATAAGACACCTCGGTCCAGGCATAGCCAGCCCCGCCCCGGTTCTCCGGGCCCAGACAAAGGCAGGCAACAAGGTTCTCCCCAGGTTCCAGCACCTGGGATGAATCGCTCGCGCCTCCCTTGGCGTTGAAGGGGCGGTAGCCCTCGGTGCCAAGCCCCAAGTTCCAGCAGCCCGCGATTTGCGCGGCCGGGATCTCCACCGCCTTACCCTTGCGCTTGCCGTTCTTTTCAAAGTACTCGATGTGAGCCCCCAAAAGCTTAAAGCTCACCGGCGCCAGGGACTCATGAGCCGGGGAGTTGTTCAGGAGCACCTGGTCCCAGCGGCCGTTGTTGATGCCGCACATGCATCCCGAACCGCCGCCGTGGGGGTCTTCGCCCTTGACGGCGATGTAATCGCTGAGTCCATTGAGCCTGGGATCGCCGCCCTTGGCTTCCTGGGCAATGGGATGGAAAAGCGCCTCGTAATAGACCGGCTTGAAACATCCGCCCGCCCGGGCGGCGCCGACGGCCGCCAAGCTAAGCAGCAAGGCCAGGCCGATGGATAGGCCGAGAAGGGGCAGGGTGAGCTCGTTTGCTGCTTGTGTTCTTGTGAGCATGGCTGACCTCGTCGCATGGGGTTCTCGGTAGTTACGCGCGGTACTTTAAGTCTTTTGGTGCCGCAGGCCTTCAGGCATACAAAGCAAGAAAGGTGCCACCCAAAGAAAACCTATCGGTATTTAGGCATATGAAACGGTCAGTTGCGTACGTCTTGTGCAGACTGGCACCCCTTTTGCTTTTGGGGTTGCCAAAGGTTTTTATCATTCAAGCCCCGGAGAGGTTGATGCAAATCACCATAGGGCCATACGATCTTTCATGGTTTCGCTGGCCGCAAAACCAGCCAGCGGTAGCGGCTTTTGGCTCCAGTGGTTTTTTCGGGGAGCCTGCCCTTCGCAGCCTTAGGCGCTTTAGAGTGCTTAAGGCTTTTTTTCGCACACATTCAAAATGGTGGGTGCCGGCGCATGGCCCAAGTTATGACCGCCGGTAAAGATGGGAACTAACGGCCAAGTGGGCCGTAGAGGCGAAGGTGCCTAATTTCACAGCCCTAAATAAAGTAACGAGGTTAGGCTTTCAACAACAGTGAAGGGAGGAGTCGATGAGGAGTTCCCGTAAAATTTTACTGGTTGGCCTGGTACTGGCCCTGGCGGCTGCGTTTATCGTGCCCGCAGCCATGGCCGCGCAAAAACCCGAGTTCGTATGGAAATGCCAGTCCTCCTGGCCCAGGGGCAGCGGCCTGCACTACCTGCAGATGCGCACCTTGGACTTTATCGAGAAGTGGACGGGCGGCCGGGTGAAATTCGAGCGCTACAGCGCCGGCGAGATCGTGCCTGGTTACGAGGTATGGAACGCGGTGCAGCGCGGCGTTATTACCTCTGGTGTGGCTTGCACTTGCTACACCATGCGCAAGGACTGGACCAGCGGCATGTACTGCTCGGCTCCCGGTCTGGGCCCGGTGGAGAAGATGGCCTTCTACCATGGCACCAAAGATGTGCAGGCAACCAAGAACTACGAGACCCCGGTATGGAAAATGCTGGAGAAAATCGGCCTGCACTGTACAATCGCGTCTAACGGGGAAGAA
>CAZDRW010000084.1:0-10002 GCA_964507555.1 uncultured Desulfarculaceae bacterium | reverse complement strand
CTCTATATCAATTATAAATTTGTTAAGCCTCACGAATATATTGATTCTGGGAAGCTCTTTATATATTTAACTAATGCTCTCTTTTTTATCGTCATTATCCTAGCCGCTATATATATTAGGCGCCAGATCAAAAAAGTTTTATTTTATCAACGAATACGGGAAATTGTGTATATATTGAACACGGCATTTCAGGCGTGCAAACGCAATCCTGATTTTGGCTTGGAGTTCTTTAAAGCGAAAATATGGAAATATGAATGGTTTGAAAGAGATCCCATCAATAACACTTCCACCGCTCGCACCCCAATTTTCCCTTGGTTCAAACAACGCTCTGGCATCATGAACGAAAGCGATCATGATTGACACCCACGCGCATCTCGAAGGCCTGGATGATCCCCGCGCGGCCCTGGCCCGGGCCTGGGAGGCCGGGGTGGAGGCGGTGGCTGCGGTTTCCATGGAAGCCGCTTCCGGGCGCTTGGCCCTGCAACTGGCGGCGGAAGATAGGCGGGTGTGGCCCTGTCTTGGCCTGCACCCCTGGCAAGTGGCTGAGGACACCTGGCAAGATGAAGTGGCTTTTGTTTCCCAAAACCTCCACCTAGCCGCGGCCTTGGCCGCGCAGTTGGAACTTGCCGCCCGGCACGGCCTGACCGCCCTGGTTCATTGCCGCTTTTCCGAGCGCCGCGTGCTGCACATGCTGGGCGAGGCCGGGGTGCGGGCGGTTTTTCACTGGTTCGCCGCGCCAGACTTGCTGCCCCAGGTTCTTGAGGCGGGGCACTTCATCTCGGCCACGCCCTCTGCGGCCTTGAGCCCGCCCCACCGCGCCGCAGTGCAGGCCTGCCCCCTGGAGCGCCTGCTGCTGGAGACCGATACGCCGGTGGTCCACGGCGGCAAACCGACCGAACCGGTCCGCGTGGCCGAGACTTGCCGCCTGGTGGCCGAACTCAAAGGCCTCACCCCGCTCGCGGTGGCTGAGGTCACCAGCGCCAACGCCAAGAGCTTATTTCGGTTGCCATAACCGTCCGCCTTTTTATAGCATTACAGCTCTGCTTTCTTAACAAGCCTGATATCGCGAACGGGAGCTCTTTCCTTTGATTTCTTCGAGCTGACTTTCTACTTTACCGCTGGCCTGGGTTTTTTAGTGGCTTTCAACCTGGGCGCCAAGGCCATCACCATCCGCCAGGCTGTGAGCATCGCCGCCATACTCAACTTCATCGGCGCGGTTTTTTGGGCTCGCGGGTGACGGCCACCATCAGCGAGGGCATCGTGGACCCGGCCGCGGTGGGCAGCCCCCAAGCGCTCACTTTGGGCCTCTGCGCGGCGCTGTTGGCCGCCGTGTTCTGGGTGTTTTTTGCCACGCTGGCTTCGCTTCCGGTCAGCTCCACCCACTCGGTGGTAGGCGCCATGCTGGGCTTCGGCCTGGTCACCTCAGGCACGGCGGCAGTGCACTGGCCCACCCTGATTACCATTGTCCTGTCTTGGATCGTGAGCCCTTTTATGGCGGCGGCAATCTCCTTCGGCATCTATAAATTAATCCGCCACACCATCCAAGCCGGCCCCAACCAAATGAAACAACTGATGCATTGGGCTCCCATTTGGCTTGGGGTCATCGCCGGAATCGTGGTCTACTCTTTTCTCTTCCACACCAACATTGGGCAAGAATTGGCCATATCCGGCCCAGCGTCCTTGGCCATAGCGCTTGCGGTGTGGGTCTCCAGCCGGGCCATGCGCAACCATCTGCCCATACTAAGACATGAAAACCCCGATCCCCTAGAGGAGCGTTTCAGTCGCTTGCAAGTGTTTACATCCTGTTACGTTTCCCTGGCCCACGGGTCCAACGACGTGGCCAACGCCTTGGGACCGGTGGTGGCCATCTACACCCTGGCCAAGCACCACGATCTGGTAAGCAGCGCCGACATTCCCTGGCCCATACTCATAATCGGAGGTCTGGGCATAGCCACCGGCATCATGCTACTGGGCCAGAAGGTGATGAAAACCATTGGCGAGGGCATCACCAAGCTGGACAATCAGCGGGGCTTTGCCGCCGATCTGGCCACCGCCACCACCATCATGGCTGCCTCGGATCTGAGCCTTCCGGTCTCCTCCACCACCGCTGCGGTGGGCGCGGTCACCGGGGTGGGACTGGCCCGGGGCATGGCCCATATCGATACCTCTGTTCTGCGTCGCATCTTTCTCTATCGGGTGCTCACTGTGCCGGTTTCCGCCTTTTCCTGCATGGTCATCTACTGGGTATTACGCGCTGTGTTCCTTAAATGACCTATGTCAATAAAGACATAGATAACTTATTGTTTTTATTGGCATAAAGGCTTGACCCTCGCCTCGGGACCGCTTTAGAATGAAGCCATAATCTCGAGAAGGAGTAAGCCATGTTTAAGATCCTGCGCGTAAACATGACGGCTCAGTCCGTCAAGTTCGAAGACGTTCCTCAAAAATATCAAGGCCTAGGCGGCCGCGGGTTGACTTCCACCATCGTGGCCAGCGAGGTGGATCCCACCTGCAACGCTGTGGGCCCCATGAACAAGCTGATCTTCGCCCCTGGCATGTTGGGCGGCACTAACGCCGCAAACAGTGGCCGCATCTCGGTGGGCGGCAAGAGCCCGCTCACCGGCGGCATCAAGGAAGCCAACTCCGGCGGCCAGGCCGGGCAATACCTGGCCAAGCTGGGCATCGCGGCTATTGTTTTAGAAGGCGATCCGCCCAAGGGCAAGCTGTTCAAACTCATAGTGGGTAAGGATAAAGCCGAGCTCCAGGCAGCCGACGACCTCAAGGGCCTGGGCAACTATGACACGGTGGATAAGCTAAAAGCCGCCCATGGCGAAAAGATGGGCTTTGTTTCCATCGGCCAGGCCGGCGAAATGCTCCTGCCCGGCGCCTCGGTGGCCTTCACCGACCGCGAGCTACGCCCCACCCGCCATGCCGGGCGCGGCGGCCTGGGCGCGGTCATGGGCTCCAAGGGTATGAAGGCCATAGTCATCGACCCGGCTGGCGGCGAGATGGCGCCCCTCAAGGACCCCGAGGCTTTCAAAGCCGCCTCCACGCGCTTCGCCAAGGCCCTGGCCGATCACCCGGTCACCTCGGGTGGACTGCCCAATTACGGCACCGACATCCTCATCAACATCCTCAACGAAGCCGGCGGGCTGCCCACCCGCAACTTCAGCTCCGGCCGCTTCGAGGGCGCGGAAAAGGTTTCCGGCGAATCATTGAACGCCGTTACCCAGGAGCGCAAAGGCACCGTATCCCACGGCTGCATGAGCGGCTGCGTTATCAAGTGCTCGGGTATCTATCTGGACAAGAACGGCGCTTACATGAGCAAATGGCCCGAATATGAAACCGTATGGGCCTGGGGCCCCAACTGCGGGGTTGATGATCTGGACGCCATCGCCCAAATGGACCGCATGTGCGACGATGTCGGCGTGGACACCATCGAGACCGGCTGCGCCATGGCGGTTGCCATGGAGGGCGGGCTGCTGAACTTCGGCGACGCCCAAGGCGCGCTCAAGGTGCTGGCCGAGGTGGGCAAGGGCTCGCCCCTGGGCCGCATACTAGGCTCCGGCACCGGCATCACCGGCAAGGTATTCGGGGTCAAGCGCATTCCCACCGTAAAGAACCAGAGCATGCCGGCCTACGACCCCCGCGCGGTCAAGGGCGTGGGAGTGACCTACGCCACCACCCCCATGGGCGCGGACCACACCGCCGGTTATGCCGTGGCCACCAACATCCTTAAGGTAGGCGGCGACGTGGATCCATTGAAGGCCGAAGGCCAGGCCGGCCTGTCCCAGGCCTTCCAGGTGGCCACCGCGGTGATTGACACCGTGGGCCTGTGCCTGTTCGTGGCTTTCGCTACCCTGGACATACCTGATTCCAACCAGGCGGTAGTGGACATGGTAAACGCCAAGTTCGGCCTGTCCCTGACCGGCGATGACGTGGTCGCCCTGGGCCGAAAAGTGCTGGACGTGGAACTGGACTTTAACCGCCGCGCCGGCTTCAACGCGGCCGATGACAGGGTGCCTGACTTCTTCAAGCGCGAGAAGCTGCCTCCCCACAACGTTATCTTCGATGTTTCCGACGCTGATCTGGACAGCACTTTAAAGTGGTAATCAGTAGTCTTCCAGGGGAGGCTCTCCTCTTTGGAGAGTCTCCCCCCGGAAAGCCCTAATTATGCTTATCTCAATAAAATTGGCGGGACCGCTTCGCAAGGAAGTGCAGGGCCATAAAAAAGGCGAACTCGAACTTGAGTTGCCCGAGGGTACCAAAGTATCCGGTGCGGTGGTGGCCCTGGGCATCAAGGACCGGGTGCGCATGCTGCTTTTGAACGGCCGTCCTCTCTTGGACGACCGGGAACTTGTGGAGGGCGATCGCCTGTTCCTGCTGCCACCGGAGCTGGCCTATAATATGTACGTGGCCACCGGCTTCCTAAGCCCCATGGCCCGCGATGAGATCCGCAGAAAACGCGGAGAAAAAGAATAGACCCTTCCCATGGTTCCGTATCAATAAACGCTACCCTCCCCCCACCGCGGGGAACAGCCCCACCCGGTCGCCGTCTTGGATGAAGCTGTCCTTGGCTGCGGCCTTGCCGTTCAGCATGATTATCTTCACCTCATCCGGCGGTATACCCAATGAATTGATCAGCTCCAGGGCGGTCAATTCAGGCTTGGGCTCCAATTGTAGGCCACTAAGACGATCATAGCCCGGCACATACGGCCGCAGGGCTGAACTGAGCATTACGTCAACGGCCATGGTCAGGACTCCAGCTCCTTAAAGATGGCTTCACGGTCGCCGTCCAATTCCGGCGCGGCCGGCCTCTGGGGCGGGTCGGCAAACGCCGATAGCTTGATGGGATTGCCCGCAACCTTAATGGTAGCATCTTTACCGGCCGGCATGCCTAACAGCATGTTGCGCGCTGCCACCTGGGGTTCGGCCACCACCTGGGCCAAATCATTGACCGGGCCGCAAGGCACTCCAGCCTTCTGCAGCGCTACCAGCCAATGCTCCGCGGAATGGACGGCCAGGGCCGCTTCGATCTCGGCTTTCAGGGACTCATGGTTTTGGGTGCGGCTGGGATTGTCGGCAAAGCGCGGATCATTGGCAAGTCCGGGCCGGCCCAACAATCCGGCCAACTCGGCGAACAATTTGTCATTGCCCGCGCAGATCACCAGCCAGCCGTCGGCAGCCTTAAAAGCATCAAAAGGCGTGATGGAGGGATGACGCGCGCCCAAGGGACCGGGCGGGGAGCCTTCAGCCGCCAGCCGGGCCAGGGCGTTTTCCAGGATGGCCACCTGGCAGTCCAGCATGGCCACATCCACCAGCATGCCTTGGCCGGTCATCTCACGGTGATAAAGCGCCGCGTTTATACCCACCGCGCAGTAGAGGCCAGCCGTGATATCGCCGATGGAGCTGCCCACCCTGGTGGGCGGCGCACCGGGCTGGCCGGTGAGGCTCATGATGCCGCCCATGGCCTGAATCACCAAATCATAGGCCGGCTGAGCGGCGCGGGGTCCGGTCTGGCCGAATCCCGAAATTGCCGCGTAGATGAGCCGGGGCAGGCGTTCATGCAGCTGCGGCCAACCCAGTCCCAGGCGCTCCATGGCCCCGGGCCTGAAGTTCTCCACCAAAACGTCGGCCCGCTCCGCCAGGCTTAAGAACACCGCGCGGTCGCCGGGCTGTTTAAGATTCAAGACAAGACTTTCCTTGCCCCGGTTCAACGAAAGGAAATAGGCCGAAGCGCCCTCCACAAATGGACCGTATCGGCGTGCGTCATCGCCATCCGGCGGGGCCTCAATCTTGATTACCCTGGCCCCCAACTCGGCCAAGATCATGGTGCAAAAGGGCCCCGCCAACACCCTGGTCAGATCCAGCACGGTGATCCCATTGAGCGCTCCTAAGTTCATCCGCAGCCTCCTTAATGAGTCTGTTCTCACTCTAGACCAGCGGAATCCGCTGAGCAAGGCCCGGGGTGCCGCCGCTTGAGGGTAAGCCGCGAACAGCATATACTGGGCGCCGGAGGTAGATTGCTTGAGCCATATAATTTCATATCATCCCTTGATCCAGGCTGCTGATAACCGCCTCTTGGTTTCCCAGCGGCCCTTGGATGACGGCGACCGCCAGGCGGTGGAAGGCGCCGATGCGGTGGTGCTGCCCCATCTCTGCCGGCCGGACCTTTACGAGCTGGTGACAAGCCGAAACAAGCCTCACTTCCCGCGCCAGGCCGTGCGGCTTAGCCACGACGGTAAAGTAGGGGCTTTCCGCCTTTTCCGCAAGCTGGACCTGCCCCAGCCCAAGGGGTTGGAGTTCACCGGACTGGATGAGGCGGTGGCGGCCTGGAGGCAGGGCAGCGGAGGCCCTCTGGCGGCGGCCGGCTTGGAGCCGCCTCTGGTGGCCAAGGGCGCGGGCGGCGGCATGGGCGACAATGTCTTTCTGGTGCGCACACCAGAGGAATTGGCCGGCCTGGCCGGCCAGCTGGACACCTCCTGCGCACACGGGCCGGCGGGACTCGTTCTGCAAGAGCACATCGATACTAGCGGCCGGGATTGCCGGGTGGTGTTCGTCGGCAAGTGGCGGGACGCCTTTTGGCGCCAGGCTACAGGAGGAGAATTCCGCGCCAACCTCAGCCAGGGCGGCCAGGTGGTGCGTGAAAATGACATCCCTGGCCTGGCCCGGGCCAAGGCCCTGGCCGAATGCTTGCGCCGGGTCGCTGAACTGGACGTGGCCGCGGTTGATCTTTTATTCAACCAAGACAAAGTGCCTTTGCTTCTGGAAATCAACCATTACTTCGGCCGCGAGGCCATCGGCGGTGGGGAAGTGTTCCGGCGGCGCTATTTCCAGGCGGTGCAAGGCTGGCTGGCTGGCCTGGGCTTCGATCCCGGCCTGGTAAGATACTCGCCCTAACGGCTGCTTAACGTCTAGTATTCTATGCCGCGGCGTGCCAAGTGACCTGAATAGTAGGGGTGCTTGCGCTGGATGAATTCGGTGACGTAATCGGCGTTGGCGCGGATTTCCGGCGCGGCGTCGGCCCCGCTCATGACCAGCTCGGTCCTACCCCGGCATGAATCCATTAGGTCCAGGATCTGGGATTTTTGCAGTACCTTGAAGATGACAGTGTTCAGTATTTCGTCGCAGATCAGAAGATTGGCGCCCTCCTTCACCGCCTGACGGGCGAAATAGAGCGCGGTTTCGGCATGCTCATAATGGATGCTGGTGGGCCCTTTGGTGAGAATGAATGGATGCTTGCCCGGGCAGCGGTAGGAGACCGTGGGCAACTCGGACAAAATCTTGGCCTCACCGGATTGCCCGCCCTTCATGAACTGGGACCAGACCACTTTTAGCCCCGCCCCTGCGGCCCTCACCGCCAGGCCGATGCAGCGGGATGTCTTGCCCACGCCCTGGCCATAGCATACATGGATAAGGCCATAGCGTTCCTTATGCAGGATGCCGGAACGCTCCTGGGGATAATAAACTTTTACGTCCATCGTCATCACCCTAGATAATGTACAACGGCGGGCGCCTCCATCGCGCCTATTAATAGCACACATTGGGCTTAAGGCAAGCATTCAAGATGTTTGACAGCCTTGGAGCCGTGCGGTATGCAGATCATGCCTTGAGGTGATATGCCGCCCACCATTAAACAGGAGCTCTATTTATGAGCAAAAAGCGCGGGCTGGTGATGATCAATACCGGCCATGGCAAAGGAAAGACCACCGCCGCCTTGGGCGCGGTGCTGCGGGCCGTGGGCCAAGGCTTCTCGGCGCTAGTTCTGCAATTCATCAAGAGCGGGGGCACCTACGGCGAATTGAAGGGGCTTAGCTATCTGCCCGGCGTGGAGGTCCGCTCCCTGGGATTGGGGCTGATCGGCGATGATGAGTTGTCTCCCCACCGCGAGGCGGCGCTCAAAGCCTGGGATCAGGCCAAGGCGGAAGTCCTCTCCGGCCGCTGGGACCTCATCGTGCTGGACGAGCTGTGCATAGCCATGAAATACGGCTTCGTTACTTTGGGGGACGTGGTGGGCCTGATTCGTGACAAGCCCCAGGACTTGATTGTCATCATCACCGGTCGCTATTGCCCCCCAGAGCTCTTTGACCATGCGGACACGGTAACCGAAATGAAGGCGGTCAAGCACCACCTTGCCACGGGCCGGGAAAGTCAGGCAGGGATCGAATATTAGGATTTGAAGGGACGGCAGCTGATCCCGGTTATGGCCTCGCGGGTGAAATCGAAAAGCGTCTCGCTCGCCGCCCAGTCCCGCAAACGCACCACCGGTTCGGCGGTCACCTCGCCGATCGCCGCCGCGCTGAGTCCCCTCTGACTAAACAAGCCGAGCACCTGGGAACAATTGCGTGGCTCCACCGCCAGCACGAATCCATAGCTCATAAAGGAAAGCAGCCAGTCCTGCAAGGCCAACCCTTCTGGCCTGGGCAGGGCGGCGAGATCGATCTCCGCGCCCGCCCCGGAGTTCTCCATCATGATGGCGGCGGTTCCCAAAAGGCCGGCGTTGGAAACGTCCTTGGCCGCCAGGGCCAGGCCCTCTTCGGCGATCAGCGGCATGATCTCCAGGCGCTCGCGAAGCTCCTGGGGGGTCTTGCCGCTGTTGGCATCCCAACTCTTCACCGAACGGCAGCCGGGCCGCCCGCGCAAATCCACCGCCAGCACCAGCGCGTCGCCGGGCTTGGCCAGATGGCTGCGCAGCACCGCCTTGGCCTCGCCCAGGATGGCCACCGACAGGGCGGGCTGGTCAGCCGGCGCGTCGGGGTGCAGGTGCCCGCCCACCATGGGCACCCCCAGCTTGCGGCACCCCTTGGCAATGCCGGCCACCACCTGAGCCCGCTGCTCGTCGTCGCCGCTGGCCAGGACATTGACCATGGCCAGGGGTCGGCCGCCCATGGAGTATATGTCATTGACCGTGACCATGACCGAGGCCTTGCCCGCCGCGTATGGCTCGTTGATAAGCAGCCCGGTCATGATGCCGTCGCAGGCCATGAGCAGATATCTTTCGCCATATGATATAACCGCCGCGTCGTCGCCATAGTTGGGTAGTTGCGGTCCCGGCACGCCTTCCAGCACCAATTGGCGGAACACCTCGGCGATTGGCGCCTTGCGTTGCAAGCCGGGGTAGGCGCGCAGCAGCTTAACCAAGCCATGCAAATCGATGTCGCTCATGTTGTCCCGCATCCCATTCCGTTTCTTACTCACACCAAGTTTAAATCGGCCTGCATCAATTGGTGGGGCCGGCCCAACAAATCAAAGGGCTCGCCTTCCCGCCACCAGCCCAACTTCTCGAACCAAATCACGTTCCTTTTTTGAATGGTAGCCGTGAAACTGGTGCACTCCAAACGCTTAACCGTACGCATGGCCTCCTGCACCAAAAGCTCCCCGGCCCCGCTGGCCCGCTCGCGGCGGATCACGGCCAAACGCCCGCCGATCCAATGACCCGGCGAATCTTGCAGCGGATAGACTCGCACCGTGCCCACCACCTCGCCGTTTTTAATCGCCACCAGATGAATGCTGCGCGGGTCGTTGTGGTCCCGGTCGCTTTCGGCAAAAAGCCGCTGCTCCTCCACAAACACCCGGCACCGGATGGCAAAAGCCGCTCTCTCTTCGGAACCGGTGCGGGCAGGCAAGCATATCAGCTCGGCGGGCGGCCGCTCCCAGGCTGCTATGGCCGAGCAGGCCCCGCAACGCACGCAGCCCGCCTTGTGGTCGGCCGAGTGCAGGCCGGCCTTGGCCAAAATCTGGGCGGTGTCCTGGTAGAGCTGGCTCATCAGGTCCGGCGGCGGCGGCGCGGCCGCGGCCAGGGGCGAGCCGGGTATGGGCCGCAGGGGCAGCAGGAAGGGATAGACCCCCAAGTCGCTGAGCAGGCGGGCCCCCTCCCGCAGGGTCCGGGGCTTCTCGCCCAGGCCGGCGATCAGGAAGCTGGAGACCTGGCCCGGGCCGAAGATCTCCACGGCCCAGCGCCAGGCGTTGAGGTAGGCCTCAAGGCCCAGGGCGGCCTTGGCC
>CAZDRW010000083.1:0-10006 GCA_964507555.1 uncultured Desulfarculaceae bacterium | reverse complement strand
ATCAGCGGATCGGCAGTGAGGCCCAACCCAGCGGCACACCCCGGTTTCGATGAACGCCGTCAGGCCGCCCTGGCCAGCGGCTTCAAGCGCTATAACACGGCCGCGCAGGGATTGGCCGAGGCCCTGGAGCTGGCCTAAGGCCCCCGCCAAGCGGCTTGCGGCTTAGAGCATGCCGAAGTAGGCCTGGGTGATGATCTCGAAATTGCGGCGCACCATTTCGGCGCCCTTGATGATCGGTCCATGTCCGGGCAGCACCATTTCCAGATCCAATTCAGCCACCCGGTTGATGGAATCCTTGAGGGCCTGACCGTCGCCGCCGGGGAAGTCCACCCGGCCCACGCCCTGGGCGAAGACCAGGTCGCCGGCCACCAAGGCCTTGTGCTTGGGTAGGTACAGGCAGATGTGGCCGGGCGAGTGCCCCGGGGTGTGGATCACCTGCATCTGATGCTCCCCCACCTGGAGATCGCCTTCTTCCAGGAACACGTCTATGTTGATCTCGCTCACGTTGAGGCCCAAGGCCGCGGCCAGGGGGCGGCCTTCGCCTCGCATGTACTCCACTTCGGCCGGGTGCATGGCCAGTCGGCAGCCCAGCTTCTGCAGGCTTAAGGCGGCCTCCAGATGATCCGGGTGGCAGTGGGTGAGCACCACCAGAACCGGCGCCTCCTTGATACCGTCGGAGGTGAGCCCCACCTCCACGTTGCCGTACAATTGGGCGTGGCCCGGGTCGAACATGACAGGGCTCTTTCCGTCGAGGAGATAGGTGTTGCAATTGTTAACTTGGGTTTGTGACCATGGATAGGCGAAAAGGCCATCGGCAAGCTTCATGAAGACGGCTCCCTGGATTGGTTGGTTGGCTAAACTTGAGCCAAGTGTGACGTCTGGGGGGTGGCTTGTCAATTTGGCCGCTATATAGGAGACTCTAGTTATGGAAACCCTAAGCGTGAAAACCGGCGCTCACAGCCAGGCCAAGGACATTACGCGCGAGGTGCAGGAGGTGGTGGCCGGCTCCGGGGTGCAGGAGGGATGGTGCGAGGTGTTCGTGCCGCACACCACGGCGGCGGTGGCCATAAACGAGGCGGCCGACCCCGCGGTGATGCAGGATATCCTGACCACCTTGGACAAGCTGGTGCCCTGGCGCGATAACTACCGCCACGCCGAGGGCAACTCGGCCGCGCACGTGAAAAGCGTTCTCCTCGGCAGCACGGTGCGCCTGCCGGTGAGCGGGGGGCGCTTGAACCTGGGCACCTGGCAGGGCGTGTTTTTCATGGAGTTCGACGGACCGCGCAACCGCAAGGCGCTGGTGGACGTGCGCGGCGAGTAGGGGAGAGATTGCTTTGAAAATTGATTTGGAAGAGGCCATTGCGGCTTTAAACGATGCGCGCCATGATGACATAGACGAGGCGGTGGCCAACGCGCTTTACCGCGTGGGCACGGCCTGGCTGCAAAGGAACCGCCTGGAAGAGGCGTTGGAGGCTTTTGACGAGGCCCGCCATCTGTGCGGCAAATTGGAAAACCCTTCCGGCGGGGCCCATGTGGACCTGGCCCTGGCCCAGGTGGCCCAGGCTGGGGGCAAGGCCGATGAAGCCGCAAGCCTGGCCCGCGCCGCCTTGGCGGTTTTCGACGGCCAGGCCGACGACGGGGGCCGGGTCAAGGCCTTGGAGGTTTTGAGCCAGGCGCTTGCCGCCCTGGGCCAGCAGGATCAGGCGGCTGAGGCGTTGGAGACGGCCTTGGCGATCGTCGAAAAAGCCGGCGATTTGGTGGGCCGGATCCTGTTCACCCAATACCTGGCTCCGCTTTACCGGGCCATGGAGCGCAAGGAAGACGCCCTGGCCTCCTACCGCGCCCTGGGGCGCTTGGCCTTTGAGGCGGGGGATCACCAACGCACCGCCCTGGCCGCGGTGGGGGTCGGCACCGTGCTGGCCCTTATGGAGCGCAAGCAAGAGGCGCTGGAAGCTTTCCAGCAGGCGCGCGATCTTTTCCGGGAATTGGGGCTGAATCAGCGCGCCAGCCAGGTCGAGACTGAAATGGCCCGTCTTTGATGTTGAAAACCTGTGAAGCAAAGCTTTAGGAGGATATCCCAAATGGCAAAAGGGGTTCGCTTGTTTTGGTTGGTCGCCGTTATCGGCTGTTTGCTTATGGCGGCGGGGCCTGCCCTGGCCGTTGACAAGAACGAGGCCCGGCTCGAAGTGGAAAAGGCCGCTATCCTGGTGCAGCAATTCATGGGGTCGCCCGATGCGGGCGCGCCCCGCTGGCTCCTCAGGCGCTCCAAGGCGGTGATCATCATCCCCGACATGGTTAAAGCCGGTTTCGTGGTGGGGGGCAAGTACGGCCATGGCGTGGTGCTGGCCCGCAAGGCCGACGGTTCCTGGAGCCCGCCGTCTTTCATCAGGACCGGCGCGGCTTCGGTGGGTTTCCAGATCGGCGCCCAGGCCATGGACCTCTTCATGGTGGTGGTGAACCAACGCGGCCTGGACGGGGTGCTCCATAACCAGGTGAAGTTCGGGGTGGACGCCTCGGTGGTGGCCGGGCCTTGGGGCAGGGCCACAGAGGCCGGTCTGACCGGCGCCAGCTTGAAGGCCGATATCTACTCCTATTCCCGCTCCAAGGGCGCCTTTGCCGGGGCCAGCTTGGAAGGAGCCGGCCTGGAAACCGACGCCGAGGCCAACCAGGCCTATTACGGCAGAGTTCTTTCGGCCAGCGAAATTTTAACCGGGTCCCAGGTTTCGCCACCGCCCGAAGCGCAGAGGCTGATCGACGCTTTGACCCACTTTGACAAGATACCTCCGAAGTAATCTAGGGCGTTGCGGCACTTAGCAGGTGCCGCAACCCTTGGCCCGGTGGTCGTCGTACCAACCTTTCACCAGGTCGCGGCGCTCTTTGGTGGAGAGTTCCAAAAGGCGGCCGATCTCGGATTTGGTAATGATGCCGGTAAAAAAGGCGAACTTGCAGAGGTACACTAGCCCGTCCACGCTGGGCCCGTCCAAGTTTTCCTTGAGCCACTGCTCCACGCCTTGGTCTTGCACGCGTTTGTAAAGCATATAATAGCGCTGTGATAGCTCTGGATGGTCTGGTTCTATCATGGTGTTCCTTAGCCGCAGTAGCGAGACCCGGGTTTGCTAACCACCTTTTAGGCGAAAGGAATTTTAAGCCAAGCCGCGCGGGGAAACAAGCGGGTGGCTAAGTTTTTTTGGTTGACAGGGCACTTAGGGGTTCCTATAATCTCGACCATTGTGAAGTTAGGGACTTTCTAATGTTCCCTGTAGGAATAACGGTCAGTTAGCCCAATTCCGGCCTTTGCTGAGGGTCTTCGCCCACCGGAAAGGGCTGGGGTGGTACCGGCCTTTTTTAAGCTTGGTACCGTATTCCGGACCCGTTTTTGGGAATATAAATTTGGGTCTGGGGGCCGTTTTTAAGATAAGGCGAGTTCCCTACTAGAAACTCAGACGGAGGTACCAACGAATGGCTATAAAGCATCAAACACCGATGCTGGATGAGCTGGAAAAGGGGCCTTGGCCGAGCTTCGTTACCGACATTAAGCATATGGCTGAAGCCGGTAAAGATGCTTGCGCCGACCTTTTGGGCCAGCTCGAGCTCTCCTACAAAGAGAAGGAGGGCCATTGGAAGCACGGCGGCATCGTGGGCGTTTTGGGCTATGGCGGCGGCGTTATCGGCCGTTACTCAGACGTTCCCGACCTGTTCCCCGGCGTGGAGCACTTCCACACCCTGCGTGTGAATCAGCCCGCTTCCAAGTTCTATAAGACTGAGCGCCTGCGCGAGGTCATGGACATCTGGAACCGTCGGGGCAGCGGCATGCTTAACTTGCACGGCTCCACCGGCGACATGGTGCTCTTGGGCGCTTTCACCGATGAACTAGAGCCCATCTTCGCCGAGCTGACCAGCAAAGGCTGGGACTTGGGCGGATCCGGTTCAGCCCTGCGTACGCCTTCGTGCTGCGTGGGCAAGGCCCGCTGCGAATGGGCCTGCATCGACACCCAGGACATCTGCTACAACTTGACCCAGGAGTTCCAGGACGAGATGCACCGTCCGGCCTGGCCCTACAAGTTCAAGTTCAAGATCTCCGGTTGCCCCAATGACTGCGTGGCCTCCATCGCCCGTTCCGACTGCTCCATCATCGGAACCTGGCGGGACAAGATCCGCATCGACCAGAAGGCGGTCGCCGCCTATGCCGGCGGTGAATTGGCGGCCAACGGCGGAGGCCATGGTGCGGACACCAAGCTGGACATCCAGAAGGACGTCTGCGACTTGTGCCCCACCCAGTGCATGGCTTTCGACGGCAAAGCGCTCAAGATCAACGATGCTGAGTGCAACCGCTGCATGCACTGCCTCAATATGATGCCTCAGGCTCTCAGGCCCGGCACCGACACCGGCGCCACCATTCTGATCGGCGCCAAGGCCCCCATCCTTGAGGGCGCCCAGATGGGTTCGGTCATCATCCCCTTCATCAAAATGGAGAACCCCTACGAGGACTTCAAGGAGTTCGTCGAGAAGATGTGGGATTGGTGGGATGAGAACGGCAAGAACCGTGAGCGCATCGGCGAGTTGATCCAGCGTCAGGGCCTGGGTGCCTTCATCAAGGCCTGCGATATCGATCCGATTCCGCAGATGGTCAAGGAGCCCCGCTCCAACCCCTATATCTTCTACAAAGAGGACGAGGTTAAGGGCGGCTTTGAGCGCGATATCGCGGATTACCGTAAGCGTCACGCTCGCTAGGGCGATCTATAAGGAGGATATAATACATGGCTGATATGGCTGAACGTATCACCGATATTGGGCCGCCCAAATATGATGACATGTGGCCCCAGATCGTTAAAGACAACTATGGCAAGTGGCTCTATCACGACATTTTGGAGCCCGGCGTCATGGTTCACGTATCCGAAACCGGCGCCAAGCTGTTCACGGTGCGTTGCCCAGGCACCCGCCTCATGACCACCATGATGGTGGAGGAGCTTTGCAAGATAGCCGACGCCCATTGCGGCGGCTTCTTCCGCTTCACCACCCGTAACAACATCGAGTTCATGGTCGACGAACAGTCCAAGGTCGAGGGACTCAAGAAGGCTCTGGCCGCCTTGAAACTCCCCATTGGCGGCACCGGCGCCTGCGTCACCAACATCGTGCATACCCAGGGTTGGGTGCACTGCCACACCCCGGCTATCGACGCCTCGGGCGTGGTCAAGGCGGTGATGGACGATTTGTTCGAGTATTTCGGTTCCCACAAGCTGCCGGCCCATGTGCGCATCTCCTTGGCCTGCTGCCTGAACATGTGCGGCGCCGTGCATTGCTCGGACATCGCCATCCTCGGCGTGCACCGCAAACCACCGGTTATCGAGCACAGCCACCTGGACAAGATGTGCGAGATTCCCACAACCATCGCTGCTTGCCCCACCGCGGCTATCAAGCCCTCCAAGGTGGACGACTTCAAGAGCGTGGTGGTGAACGCTGACCGCTGCATGTTCTGCGGCAACTGCTACACCATGTGCCCCGCCATGCCGCTGGCCGACGCCGACGGCGACGGCATCGCACTGTGGGTGGGCGGCAAGGTTTCCAACACCCGGTCCATGCCCATGTTCTCCAAGCTGGCCATCCCCTTCATCCCCAACGAGCCCCCGCGTTGGCCCACCACGGTGAAGGCCATCCGCAATATCGTTGAGGTCTACGCCAAGGACGCCAACAAGTATGAGCGTATCGGCGAGTGGGCTGAGAGAATCGGCTGGGAGCGCTTCTTCGAGAAGACCGGCATCGAATTCAGCCACCACCACATTGACGACTACCGCTTTGCCATGACCACCTGGCGGCACAGCACCCAGTTCAAGTTCACCAAGTAGAACAGCTGGGTTATTAGTCCAGTAATCATGCCGCTACCCGGGACTCAAAGTCCCGGGTAGCGTCTTTGCTTGTTGAGAGAGCCCTACCGCAATGCCTCAGGTTCTGCCGAGATTGACCGTCGCCGCCCTAAAAGGCGGTGCGGGCAAGACCACCCTCTGCCTGGGGATTATCCAGGCCCTCAAGGATCGCGGCCTTGCGGTGGCGCCCTTTAAAAAGGGGCCTGACTATATCGACCCCTTTTGGCACAGCGAGGCCGCGGGCGCCTTATGCCACAATTTGGATCCCTATCTCATGGGGCGGGAGCAGGTGATCCGCTCTTTTGGCTACCATGCCCGGGGTTTTGACGCTGCCGTGGTGGAGGGCAACCGGGGCCTATTCGACGGCATGACGGCGGCTGGCAGCTTTTCCACGGCCGAGCTGGCCAAATGGTTGGGGGCGCCGGTGGTTTTGGCCATTGATTGCTCCATGGCCTCGCGCACGGTGGCCGCTTTGGCGATGGGTTGCCAGAAGTTTGATCCTGAGATGAATCTGGTGGGGGTGATTTTGAACCCGGTGGCCAACGCCCGCCAGGAAAAGGTGATACGACAAGCCATCGCCGACTCCACGGGGCTGCCGGTGCTGGGCGCCATACCCCGGCTTCACTTGGACATGCCCGAGCGCCACATGGGACTGGTGCCCCCCCAAGAGCATCAAGCCGTGGCCGAAACCCTGCGGAACCTAGGCCGCAACGTGGCCTCCCACGTGGACGTGGAAGCGCTGTGGAGGCTCATGAACCTGGCGCCGGACTTGGCCGACGCACCAGCGCCGGAAGGCCTTTTTCCCCAAGACAAGCCTCAGGGCCACGCTCCCGTCATCGGCGTGGTGCGCGATGCGGCTTTCGGGTTTTACTATCCGGACAACCTGGAGGCCCTGACCAACCACGGGGCGAAATTGGTCTTCTGTTCAGCGCTTAAAGATGGGGCCTTGCCCACGGTTGACGCCCTCTACATTGGAGGCGGCTTTCCCGAAACCCATGCCGCCAGCTTAGCGGCCAACCAGTCTTTCCGGAATTCAGTGCTAAAGGCCGCGCTGGGGGGCCTGCCCATCTATGCCGAATGCGGCGGTCTCATGTATCTGGGCCGTAGCATCACCATAGACGGGGAAACTCACCCCATGGCTGGGATGTTTCCCGTGGATTTCGCCATGCAAAAAAAGCCCCAAGGCCACGGCTACACCCAATGCAAGGTAACAGGAAAAAATCCTTTTATGCCGATAGAATACGAATTTAAAGCCCATGAGTTCCACTATTCCCTGCCCAGCTTGGCCAAGGGGTTCGAACCCAAATTCGCCTATAGCGTTCAGAGGGGAAAAGGCATCTTGGGCTCGGGTGGCGGCATAACCTTGCAAAGAGTCTTGGGGACTTACCACCATGTACATTGCCTGGGAGCCACCCAGTGGGCGCCGGGCCTGGTAAATGCCGCAAAACGGGGCATAAAGTAGCTTGACAGAGAATGCCTCTGGAGCTATGTTGCTGTATTGTGAAAAAAATCTTCAAATGAAGGAGGTTATTTGAATGGGCGATATAGATCGAGCAAAAGAACTTTCTCTCCAGGTGCTAGAGAAGAAGCAGAAGCGCATGATGATGAAGGACTTGCTGAAAGAGGTGCAGAAGATCGACGAAAGTATTGACAAACGCACGCTCAAAAAAGCTACCTCCGCCATGATTATGGATAAGACTCTTGCTTACTGGTCAAGCGGTTCCACCACCTATTTTGCTCTGCCAGGTGGCAAGCATGCCGAGGGCGAGGAATAATAAAGGGAGCTATTGCCCGCGCAAGCTCCGCCAGGCCCCCCGCCTCGGACCAGGCCCAGGGTCCGCTAAAGATAGGCGGTGGGGCCTTTGTGTTAAATGGCGGCGTGGGCAAGGTTTAAGCCATAAAGTGTAGTGGTATGAGTAAGATAGAAAACCCAAGCGGTATTCCTGAGGAAGATTTTCTGCGTGAAGGTCTAATTGACCGCCTCAGTCAATATCTCGAAGCCCAGCCGGATGCGTGGCACATGCGCTATAACCTAGGCGTAGCCTTGATGCACACCGGCCGTGGCGACGAGGCGGTCCAAGCTTTTCTCCAAGTATTGGCCCAGGCGCCTAAGCACATGGAAAGCTTGATTAACCTGGGTGGGATTTACCTTTCGCGCGGTCAGGGCGACGAGGCGCTCAAGGCCTTTACCAAAGCCTTAAGCGTGCATGATTTCCCCCTGGTGCGCGCTAACCTGGCGGTGGCCTACATGCAGTTGGGGCATCTTGATGAAGCCGAAGCCCAACTCCGCCGCGCCTTGGAGGGCGACCAGCCCATGCCCGATGCCTGGGCCAACCTGGGATCGCTGCTCATGCAAAAGGGCAACCTGGACGAGTCGGTGGAAGCCAGCCTCAAGGCCGTGGAGATTAGGCCTGATTTCGCCATAGCCCACAACAATCTGGCTGCGGCTTATCTGGAGTTGGATCAAAAGGATAAAGCCAAGGAACACGGCGAATTGGCCCTAAAATACGGCTATCCGGTCCACGAGGATTTGCTGGTCAAGCTGGGTATTAATTAGGTAAAGCCCTTGTTTGGCCCCCGGGCCTTTTGGCCGCTGGTTGGGAGGTGGGCCGCTTGGCGGGGCGGCCCACAGGCGCTTGGGCCCAGACCGGCCACGCCTTGAAAACCCCATTCCCCCAAGGGTGTCTTATATGGGGGTTCTTTATTTAATCGGATTCCGTGCGCTGCCGTACGCGGTCGCGATCTGGCTAGGTATCGGCCTGTTTTACCGCCTGCGGCGCTTGGCGCTGACGCCGGTTCCCTTGCGGGTGGAAATAGACCCCCCGCCGTTTCAGGGGCGCCTGGCGCGTCTCAGCCTTTTTTCTGCGGTGTTTCTGAATGTTGTCACGCAGTGGCGGCGCCATCCCCTCATGGCCTTGGGTTCCCTAAATATGCACCTTGGGCTGCTGCTGGCCCTATCGGGGCATTTACGTTTCTTTTTGAACCCGGTCCCGGAAGGGCTCTATTTCCTGGTTCCCCTGGGCCGTGGGGGCGGCTATCTCTTTGCCGCCGGGCTGGCGCTCTTGGCCATGCGCCGCTTGGGCGATCCCCGCCTTTGGCATCTCTCGGGGCGGGCTGATTTCGGCATGTTGGGTTTGCTCATGGCCATCGCCTTGAGCGGCATTGCCATGGTGCACTGGGCTCCGCCGGATCCCGCAGCCGTGAAGGGCATAGCCTTGGGCTTGTTGCATCCCTCGTCTCCTCCGGGGCCATGGCCGGGCTGGCTTTTGGTCTTGCATCTCGGTTTGGCGCTGGCCCTGCTTGTAATCTTTCCCTTCTCCAAGCTGATGCACGGTCCCGAGCTGTTCTTGAATCCCGTACGCCGGCCGGGCCCTGAGGCCGGATTTAGCCCTCATGTCAACCCTTGGGACCAGGATTACCTTGGCGATGCGCCCAGCCGCGAAGCCGTATTGCCCGGTGAGCCCCAGCCCTGGACCATGGAAGCTTACCGCCGCCGCTTGAAGGATCACTGGTCCGCCTTGGGCGCCAGGCAGGTGTTCAGCGCCGGCGAACGCAACTCGTCGCGGTCTGGCAGGGAACCGCGATGAGATGGCTCAAGCCTTTTAATCTCGAGCCTTCGCCGCTGCCCGTGCCGCAAGCCTCTTGGGAAATGAGCCCACCAGCCGGGCGCGAAGCGGATCAGCGCTTGTGCGGCCTGCCCGGCGCCCTGCTGCCAGATTGGCAGGAAACCTTTTTGGCTTCGTTCCGCCGGGCCCTGCGGCGTTACCGCAGCTTCCGGCACCATCTGGAATCATGCGTGCGCTGTGGAGCCTGCGCACCGGCCTGCTGTTTCTATCAAGGCACGGCCGATCCCCTGAACATCCCGGCCGCGCGGGCTGATCTGGCCAGAGGGATCTACAAGCGCTTCCTGGCTCCCGGCGGCATCCACGAACCGGCCGCCAATCTGAAATGGGAGCTGGTGGCCAAATGGCAGGTCTACTTCCACCAATGCAGCCTTTGCCGGCGCTGCGCCTTGTATTGCCCCATGGGAATCGACACCTCCGAGATCACTTTCGTATGCCGGGAAATCCTGGCCTCGCTGGGCCTAAGCAGCCAGGCGGGCACGGGAGGCTCGGCGGAAACCTATCGCACAGGCAATCACCGCG
>CAZDRW010000082.1:0-10032 GCA_964507555.1 uncultured Desulfarculaceae bacterium | reverse complement strand
CGAGGCCGAGATAACCATTTCCAATAATATTGAAGCCATCTACGCCAAAATTGAAGCCCTAATCAACGCAGTCAATTACGCGCAATCGTATATTCGTCAGGAAACCAAATTCGATCCTGATGGAGAAGAGACCGGGCTCTTGATTGGCAACTACAGTTATTACATCCTCAAATCGCGCATTGACTCCGCCTTGAATGGCAAGGTTGCCGGTTTGGTCGATGGCACCGACACCTACCTCAGTTTGGCTGACATAGGCATTATCACCGATCCCGACGCGGATGGCACCTGGGTGATCCGCACCTCTGCCAAGCAAGTTAACGGAGTGAAGATTGGCACCACTCTGCGGGAAGCCTTGGCCGCCGATCCCGATGCGGTGGCCAACCTTTTCATCAAGAACACCGATAAAGGTACAACCGGCGTGGCTTCGCGCACGTTTACCGAGATGCAGAACCTAACCGATTCCAGCAACGGCACCCTGAATGTTCTCATTAAGAACTACACCAGCATCGTCGATAACATCGATACCAAGATCACCAGTGAAGAGAAACGCTTGGAGGTCTATCGACAACACCAGTTGGCGCGTTTCGCCCGTTTGGAAACTACGTTGGCCATGCTTGACGGCCAGTCCAAATCGATGGAAAGCGCCATAGCCCAGCTACCAGGAAATTCGTCAAAAGACTAAACAACCAAGGGTCCAAGGCCGGACCCGGTAAAACCAAGGATGGGTAATCATGCAACAGTACGGACAGAATCAATACCGAAAGACCCAGGTGGCGACCGTGGACCGGGGCAGATTGATCGTTCTGCTCTACGAAGGCGCCATCAGTTTTCTAACCAAGGCCGAAGCCAGCTTGACTGAAGGCGACATCCCCGGGGCGGCGAACTTCATTAATCGGGCCCAGGACATAATTGATGAATTGAATGCTTCCCTGAACATGGATCAAGGCGGTGACATCGCGGCCAACCTTAGGCGCTTGTATCTATTTATGGGCGACCAACTGGTACGGGCAAAGGTTAAAGCCGACAGTGAGCCTCTGCGAGATGTTACCCGCATGCTAACCACCTTGAACGAGGCCTGGCGTGAAGCGGTCAGCAAACCCGAGGCGCGCGAAGTCTTGGAAAAGCAGCCGCAAAAAAAGGCCCAGGTCAGAAGTAGCGTGACCGTATAATCTGCAACACGGAGTTGTCCACACTTACCGTGGGATACCCATCCCGAGTGCGACTGATCTGAAGAAGGCAGGCGTGGCCCGTGCGGCCTCGCCTGCCTAAACTTTATTTCCAGCCATAAAAAAAAGAACGCAGCCATTTATAGGCTGCGTTCTTTTTAAGCTTCTTTAATGATTATCCGTTGGGAAGCTAACCGGTACGCGAGACTTTATCCGGGCCCCACCACCGCCGTGATCCCCCCCCGTAGGCATGCTGGGCTTGCTGGCTCTGTTTGAACCGGCCCAGTTCCTGGGCCAGGTCGTCTCGGCGCGCTTTTAAAAGTTCGGCGGCCTTGCGGTCGATTGCGAGCACCTGGCGGCCGAGGCTGCGCACTTGGTCGAACACCTTCTGGGCCTGTTCATTTCCTGCCGATTTAGGCCCGCGCTCTTCCCAGCGGGCAAAATCCGGCGCCAGGCGGCGGTGCAAGCCTTCCAATTCCTTGAACACCAGTTGGCGCTGGGCCCAGGCGTTATCAAAGGCTTCCTCTTCGCCTTGTTCCAATAGGCCTAGGAGCACCCGGGCTTGACTTAATAGTTCGCCGTACAGCTGCTCCAGGCGATCCAGATTGCCAATCATGCTCACGACAGCTTCTGCTCCTTGAGTTGGGGCATATAGCCTTCCCAAAGCTTCAGCTCGGCGGTCAAATCGTATTGCAGGATATCGGCTAGGAGCACCCAGTCCTGCTGCTCCTGTGCGGCAAGCAGCTCCTTGATGAGCGCCAAAAGCTTATGCAAGCGTTCTTCGCCGCTCATGCCGTCCAACACCGGACTGTCGAAATCCAGTTTCAAAATGAAGCGGCATTCCTGCAGCATCTGGAGGAAAAGCTGGATGCTTTCCAGGGTGTTCAGATAGTGCTCACTGGCTTCCTGTTCATCGCTCACCCTAAACAGTTCAGCCACCCGGGCCACGGACTGATTTATAGCCGCCAGATAGTTCTCGGCATTTGTGAGAAAATGCAGGGCCATCTCCCGTGCGGGAATAGTTTCCACCTCCAAGCGTTGAATCCGCTCGCGTCCCAGGCGGTCGGCCGGTCCCTGTTTGGCCTCTTCAAAGGGCTCGCCGTTTATGAACACCTCGCGCATGGTGGCATCATCACCCACTGCTTTTTGAGCGAGATCGCCTAGAAGCTCTTGCAAGGTGCCGCCTACCAAATCGCCGGCAAACTGCTTACCGTCCACCAAGACTTCCATGTCCTGTCCTCCTTAGTTGAGCCTGGCCGATTCGGGCAGCGTAAGGCTCTGTAATACTGTATAGGCCGCCTGATCCCCGGCGGAATCGATTGGTGGTTGGGCCTGAGTTCCATCTTCCGCATGCTGCGCCGGTCCCAGGCACTTGGTCAGCATCTGCTCCATGCGGTGATAGTAGGTATGCTCATTAAGAACCCTGCGCCTGCCGGCCTGGGCCAGGCGGGCGCGTTCCTCGGGATTCGCCAAATAGTGCTGCGCCATTTCCAGGAGCTCTTCTTCACTGCCAAAAGCTGCGATCTCCTGTCCCGGCGCAAAAAGCTTTTCCAAACCCTGCACCCGGTCAACTAATTGAAAACCTCCGCAGGCGGCCACCTCAAAGGTGCGGGGGTTGACAAAGTCAGCCTTGGCCACGCCGTCATCGGCGGTGGGCGAAGAATGCAGGTTCAACACAACCGGGCAAGCGTTATAGACCTTGACCACCTCATCGCTATCAAGTCTTCGGCCGTCTTCGCGCACCAAGCCGGCCAAGGGCCCCCGCTTGGGCCAAGCCGTGCCCCAAAGGCCCAAGGGAAGACCCTTTTGCAGCAAGCGGCTGAACACCACCTGGCGGTTGGGATAGCCATGCCCCATGAAGCCCACCGGCGCGCCAAAGCGGGCCTGGTCGCTCTCGGACAACTCCATGGGCCGGTGAGCAGGTGGATGGGCGGCCACCGGCAAAAAGGAGTGATTGGCTCCCAGACGGTCCAGCTCCTTTTCAAGGGCTTGGCCTTGTATATGGAAGAAGTGAGTATAGGCTGCAGCAAAATGGCTATAGTAGTCCATATGGCGATAGTTCTCTATAAACCAAAAGGCGGTGGGCATGCCTAGCCGGTTGAGGGCTTCCACCGCTTGCACGGCCAAAGGAGCTTGAGCCATGGCAAACACCAAATGCGGCTGGAACTCCTCGGCCATCAGGACCGTCAGCTCGCCCAAGAAACGGACCATGGGCACTTCAATCTTGTCCTTGCGTTTGGTATCGAATTTTTTTTGACGTAAGAAACGATGTAAAGGGTCCACACTGTCAATGGGAACCGTGAACACTTCACAGCCCAGCTGAGTCAGCGCCTCCGCGCACCAGTAGGCGATGGGCAGGCTGCCGCCCCAAACCGGCGGCACCACCAATACCCGGGGCCGCGCCGGCCGCGCTTTGGCAGTCGGCGATTTATCATCAAGCCGCCGGGCCAAGCCCCGCGCCTCTATGGGATAGAGCCTGGAGCTGGGCCGGTGCACAAACAGCCGGCGGCCGCGCAGGTCGCCCAACTGCTCCGGATCCACCACCAAGCGCATGGTGGTCAAAAGTGCGCTCAGGTCCCGGGTTTCCAAGGCCACGCGCAATAGCGCGGCACTCGGCTCCCACACCACCAAGTCGCGTCCCATGAGCGGCTCCAGGTGGTAACCCAAGCCGAATCCCAGGCAGGCCAAAGGGCCGGGAGGGGCGGTCTTGGCCAAGCTTTGGCCTTCGCGCTCCGGGTCAACCGTGGAGCTGAGCCGCACCTGGCCGATCCTCAAGGCTGGCTGGCCGCAGCGGCTGGCTTCGATCACCGCCTCGGGATGCGGAGTTGTATTGGCCAATTCTCTGGCCAGTTGGGGCTGGCGCTTGGCAAGGGCGATCAAGTTGGATTCTAGGTAATTCATTTGCCCTCCGTGGCTATTTTGCCCGGGCTGTCCTTAGCCCAGGTGCTGCTTATAACTATCTAAGCAAACTCCATACCAGCGGAAACTCATCTCCAGGCGCCGGACCGCAGAAAGGCTTTTGAACGTAACGCTATAAATTATCTACCCTTTTATCTTAAGCGCTGCCGAGGGTCATTATCGAACGCCCGTTGATAACTCCAACACGGCAGAAGCGGCCCGGCAGGCCTGGGACAATCCTGCCGGTTGTTTTCCCTTGGCAACGTGACCCAGGGCCCTCAGGCCGGGAGCCGCCGCCAAAACCCGCTTGCCCGCAGCACGGTCCCCCAATTCCACGGCCACCGCCAATTGGGCGGCCGCCCGGGCCAAGGCATCCAGTTCTTGCCTGGCCGATTCCAGGGGCGGCTGGTACTCGGACTTCAATTCCTCTGTCACCTGGCTGCTTATTGATTCATAGCTCGGCCTGAGCAGCAGGCGCCCCGCCTCCCTAAGCGCCAAGGCCAGACCCTCTCCGGTGCTCAGGCGCGGCGGCGTCAACCGGCAATAACGCTGGCCAAAGCGGTCCAATTCACCGGCCAGGGCCTCAACCCCCGCAGGCAGACTCAGATTACGGACCGCTCCCCGGGCCGAGGTGCCTTGCAAAAGGGCCAAAGAGGCCTTTAAGGCGGCCTGGGGGGTAATAAGCATCCTGCAGGGCGCTTGTCCCTGGCACACCGGCGCGCTTTCCTGGCAGGGGCCGCATCGATCGCGGGCCTGCAGCACCAGATGGCCGTGACCGTAGGGGCCGGTTTCGTGCGCTTGGGCCGGCCCCATGTACAAGGCCAGCACCCGCGCCCCCACCGCAGTCGCCAGATGGAGGCTCCCGGTATCGGCCGAGATGGTGAGATCGCTTGCCTCCAACACCGCGGCCAGGGCCAGCAGGTCGGTGCGTCCCATGAGATCGCAAACCTCCCCGCCGCTAGGCCCCATCTCCCTTTTCAGGCGGCGGCCAAGAACTTTTTCGCGGGAGGAACCCACCAAAACCAGGTTTGCGCCTTGCTCGCTAAGCCCCTTGGCCAAAGCGGCGAAAGACGCTATGGGCCAGCGGCGCAGATCGTTGTTGGCTCCCAGTTGGAGCGCCACCAGGGGCCGGCCCGGAGGCAGCAAGGCCGCGGCGCGCTGCCGGGCGGCGCGGCTGACTTGGTGATCAAGGCGCTCCAGGGGGGGCCCGGTGGGAGCGGCATAGGAAGCCAGGATGTCGGTCAAATGCAGGCGGGTGAGCCGGCGGTCGGCCACCATGCCCATCATGAATGCACTCCAGCTCTCGCCCACCAACTCGCCGTTATCCCAGCGCCAGCCATGCAATTTGGCTCCCGGCCAACCGGCGGCCAGGCTGGCGCACAAGGCGCTCAGGTTGAGATTGAATATCTCCGACACCGGCTCCCGCCAAAAGGGCAGCAAAATCCCTTGCAGGCGGGCCAAGCGTAGGGGTCCCGATTCATCGGCACGGGCTGCGTCCTCCAAGGTGGCGGGGTCCAAGATCATCACTTGGCCCCGGTGGCGGCAGGCCTGGGCCAACGGCGCCTGGGCCGGAGTGACCAACACATCAGGCCTGCCAAGCGCGGCCAAAAGCGGCGTGGTTTGCAGAAAATCGCCCAGGCGGGCCAATTGGATTACCACTCGCCTGGCATCGGCGCCGGATAGGTTTTCAGGAGCCACGCGCTCAGACAAGGCCAACACGCTGCACCTCCTCCACTAAATGATCCGGCGCGGGCCGGGCCCGCCGCAAGGCAGCCTCCGGATCCAGGCGGCCCGGCGGCGGTCCCTGCACCGGAGCCATGGCCAGCCAGCGGCCTGCATGATAACGAAAGGCGCCCTTGCCGACCAAGCCCCTGGGCACGAATGCCAGCACCATGCGGCGCCCAGGGAGTAATTGTATTATCTCGTCGCGTCCCAGGTCGTGCAGGCGGCCCAGGTAGCCGGGACTTACCAGCGGCCAGGCGCCGCTGGCTATGCAAAGAACCAGCGCGGCTCCCGGAGAGCAAGCCGCCAGGCATTTGGACAGGTATTCGCTTGGGTCACTCTGCCGCTCCAACATGTCCCTGATCACGATGACGTCCAGGCCTTGCGCTGATTCCGGCGCGGGCAATTCCTTAACCATGGCGTCCGGCAAGCGGTGGACTAAACCCGAAGCAGTACGCCCCCCATCGGCAGCCAAGACCCCAACCTTGGCTTGTCCGGGTGTGTGGTCCATGGCTGGCGAGGCAAGCTTGGCCAGCTCGTCGAGGAGCCTTTCCTCGGCCGGATCCGGCGGCACCGGCCCTTCCTCGGCCAGGGGCATAGAACGTTCCAACAACCGGTAAGCGCCTTGACGGTCCCCCGCCAGCAGCATGCTGACTGCGATGGACGATTTTTGTCCGCCAAGCCGGCTTTGCGATTTCTCCAAAAAAAGTTCTTCCCATTCAGAGGCGATCAAAGCCCAGTCATGGCGTTGCCAAACCTTTTCACGCGCCTCCTCTGCAATAAGCGCGGCCCGCTCCGGCGAGGCAAGCAGGTCGATGGCCCGCTCAGCAAATGCTTCTACGTATTCGGTTGACCCAGGCTGGCCGGCAATCAAGAACTGCGGCGCGTAGACCGTCTCGCTTAAAGCATAGGCGCGGCTGGTAATGATGGGTGTGCCCACGGCCTGGGCCTCCAGGGCGGCGATGCATGATATCTCGGGAAACACGCAAGGATATAAAAGCGCCTGACAAGAGGCCAGATGCCGGTAGTATGCGTCCTTGGCCAGCCCGCCCAAAACCTCTACTCCGCTTGATTGGTTTATCAGTCCATCGATCTCTGCATACTCTTTTTCAATGGCAGGATGCAGTTTGGTGTCCTTGACCTGATAGCCGCATATTGCCAAACGCAACTCCGGCAGAGCCGTTTTGATGCGAGGCCATATATGCTCTAGTAATAACTTTAAGCCTCGTTCCGGCCGCGACACATAGGTGACCAAGCCTGGTTTATGCAGAACCCCGCGAGTGGCACGGGCGATGAGCTCCAAATCCAGGCCATTGCGGGTTATGGCGAGTTTATCGGCGCATTCCGACAAGCGCGAGATATAATCATCCGCCTGAAATCGGCTTAGCACCAAAGCCAGGTCAATTGAGTCCAGGCGGGACTTCATCTCATTGGGCTTATCCAAGATATCGTGATTCCACAGGACCTTAAGCCCTGCCTGCAGCGGAAGATCCAGGGCGGCGAAAAAACGGCTCACCACCAGCACGTCAAAGCGCTCCTCGCTGGCGGCATGCACCAGTTCTTTACGGTCCCTATATCGCACACCCTGATAAACCCCGGGCTTGGGACAGCGGCAGAATACCTGGACCCTATGCCCGCGCTGAGCCAGGGCCCTGCCCATCTGCACCAGGGCGGTTTCCGAGCCTCCCAGCGCCCGCTCTTCCGGTGACGCGCCGTGGAAGGCCTCACCATCGGTAATAAATCCTATGGCCAAGCAGAGCTTCTTCATGCCAAAGCCTCCGATTCGGCCAAAAGCCGCATGGCTGCTCGATCGCCCGGCCTTTGTTTTAGTATTTGCTTTAAATATGCCTTGGCTTCGGTCGCCTGGCCTTGAGACAATAACAATCTCGCGAGATCAGTGCGTGGCGCAGGATTATGCGGCTGTTTTAAGGCTGCGCTTTCCAATGCGGTCCGGGCCTCTAACACTTTACCCAGCCGCTCATAACAGCGTCCCAGATAATATTCTGCCAAAAACAACGTCTTGGCCGGATCGATGTCAATGAATGGCTTGTCCAAGCCCAAATCCAAGGCCAGGGCAAAATGCTTGGCAGCCGCCTCCCATTCCTGGCAAGCGTAGGCCAAGCGCCCGCGATGATAGTGGCCAAGGCCATTCTCGGGCCACTCTAAAAGCATTTGGTCTAATACTTGTTCAGCCTCTGCAAAACTTGCCAAGCGTTCATATGCATGCGCCAGGTAGAAATTTGCGTGAGCCCATGTCTGCGGGTTGGCGATGCGAGCCTGCGCACTCTTGATCACTGCCATGAAGTGCTCAATTGATGACGAAAAATATCTAAGATTGTAATAAGTTCGGCCTAGCTGAAAGGATGCGTAAAAATCTTCGGGATCATCTACAAGCATTTGCTTTAGCAGGTGTAGGTAGTAGCGGCCTTTAGTCTGCGCGTGGTCATGATCTACGTATCCCCAATGGCGCACTTGCACCGCGGTTGCGATCGAAGGCCAGTGGGGAGGGTGGACCAATTGCTCATGCACCCTGCCGGCGAAATACGCTTCAGGGCAACGGGGGAAACAGCGCTTTTGCCAGAGCTGACCGCCCTTTTGCTCAATCACTTCCAGGGCCCAAAGCACCGCCGGTCCCTGGGACAGCTTGATACGCAGCTCAGCAACCATCTCCGGAGTGATGGCATTGTCGCCATCCAGCCAAAAAAGCCAATCCGCCGTGGCCTTAGCGATAGAATAATTACGCGCCGCCGCGAAATCGTCCTGCCAAGTTAATTCAAATACCTTGGCGCCAAATTCGCGGCAAATTTTAACTGTGTCATCCGAGGAGCCTGTGTCGATCGCCACCACTTCATCAAAGCACGACGCAACCGGGCCCAAGGACCGGCCCAAATTGGCGGCCTCACTGCGTACGATCATGATTAGACCAAGGCTGGCCTCAGGCATACATTTCCTCCGCCATGGCCCGTAGCGCCTGCGACATTTCCTGCAATCTTGCAGCAGCTTCCTCTATCTCGGCGTCCGGTCTAATAAATTCCAAGGCCGCGCTGGCCGCGGTATTGCTGCCTGCGGCGGATTTTGCGGCGCGCACGCCTCCTCGTTCCAACTCAGCCATGCACTGCCGCAAATGTACCCGCGCACCGGTCAAATTTTGCACCAACTCGCTAACTCCGGGAATGATAATTTTATCGATGTGTTCATTGAGATCTGTTGGGATAACGCTTGTTTTCGGCAATAATTTGAACGCATCTTCTAAAGGCATGTGCTCGAACCCAGACAGATGCGCGCCTTCAGCGGTGGCGTTAATCACCTTGCGGCCTCTGCAGGACCTAGCCAAATATGCTGCGGTTTCCTGATACCAATTAATATAACTCATGAAAACATCGGATGTTTTAGTCAAGCCGCCGCCTATGGCCGGTACGTCCAAAGAGTCAGGCCGCTTTTCATCTTCGCCGCCGGGGCGGTTGCTTGCATGGATTTTACCGCCGCTATAGGCCAAGTCCTGGCCCAGCAAAATAATGGGATCGCATCCCCATAAGACGGCCAAGGAAAAAGCTGCGCTAGTCGCGTGGCCGCCATTGGGCAAACCCAAACCTCCCCCACTAAGCTTGGCCACCCAAGGCTGCAAATGTATTAGCGCTTTTGTTCCTGTCCATTTACTAAAATGATTATGGTGACCGCTGGTAGCCGCAGCCAAGCTAGTTATATCAATATCAGCGGAGCTAAATTGGCGCGACTCGTCTTTGGCCTCCAAGGCAACCACCAGATGCGGGGCCATATCAAAATGTGCCATCGGTCCAATACTCGAAGCAGCCCCCAAAAGGAGCGCCTTTTTATCGGCGCGGGCCAGCGCTGCCAAACTGGCGTCAAGAGACGGCCCCGCCCCAATAACCAGGGCGGGCAATCCCTTAAATGCATTAACTAGCCTGGTCAAGTCAGCGCATTGAAGCGCATACTTAAAGTTGGTTTGCAGGTTTCCCAACCACTCCAACCGTTTACTCGCGCGGGTTTGATAATCTATGCGACTGCGGCTAACTATTTGCTTAACAATACTTTTTGCCCTATCAGCCAAATCAGGCTGGGCTATGCGGTAGGCCTCGGGCGAATAGACCGCGACCCTGCCAGGTCTTTCACCGCCGCCGCCGTAAACCAGCCACTCGGCCAACACCTCAATAAACTCTTCGTCAGATCCTACTAATTTTACGCAAGTCAAATCCGGGCCTAAGCTGCGGGACAGGGCGATCCTGGA
>CAZDRW010000081.1:9319-10150 GCA_964507555.1 uncultured Desulfarculaceae bacterium | reverse complement strand
ATGCAGCCATGGCCTGGGGCGCTTTAACCAATGTTTGCGACGGATTGCTTGGCACTATTCGGCTCCTGCGTTTCTATGGGCGGATTATGCTGCCCCATAGAGTCTCAAATATTCCACTCATGGGCAAGCTGTCAACCACTGTATATTATAGGAGTTCAAATCCATGCGTCCAGAAATCTTGTGCCTGCCGGGACGGAGTCCTTCAACCTGTGGTAAAGCCCAGCCTGCCCAGCGCCCCTTTTAGCATCCCTACCAGCCAGGCCGCGGGCCGCAACAGGCAAAACAAAAACGCCGTTTTTAAAAGGCCGGGCTCGTTTTCGGCGACATATTTTAGAAACCCGCGGTTTGCCGGGTAAAGCAGCAAGACGCAGATCAGGGCCAATGATGCCGCTTGGCCAGGGTCCCGGGGCCCCAGTATGGCCAACAATCCCAAGGCAATGAGCAGCAGGATCGGCTGCAAATAGGCCGACCCTGTCAGATGCCGGCCGGTTCTCAATTCCTGATACCTGGTCTCACCCCGTTGTGCCTGTAGGCGCCAGACTTGGGGCCAGTTGAGCGGCATCGCCTGTTCAACCCACAATTCCGGAGCGAAAACAATCTTGCCGCCAACGTCCATGATCCGGTCGCACAGGTCATGGTCGCCGCCTTGGCCGTGGTCGAGAAGCTCGTTGCACATTCCCGCTGACTTGAAAACGGATGTGCGAAAGGCCGCGCAAACCATGGCAGGGCAAGGCTCCGATTCCATCTCTGGCCCGCCCTGTTCATAGGACGCTTCCAAAGCGCTGAGCCGCGACAAACGGTGGTCCAGCTGCAAAGGCCGCGTAGTGCCAC
>CAZDRW010000081.1:1670-9309 GCA_964507555.1 uncultured Desulfarculaceae bacterium | reverse complement strand
CATCAGCAAAAACCTGTTTGAGCCGCGCAGGCATACCAGATGGAACCCGGCAGCAAGGCAAGGTGAAAAACAGCACCTCGCCCCGCGCCCGCATGGCGCCCAGATTGCGCGCCGCCCCGGCGCTCACGCCGGGTTGCTGGATAAAGCTCACGGTGAGCGGCATTTCCCTGGCCAAGGCATGAGCGTCCGTCCAGCCTTCGCCCGCCACGATCACTTCCAAACCCTGCTCAGCGCAGGCGGCCAAAGAGCGGAGACAAGCGGCCAGGTCCTCTGCCCGGCCGCGGGCTGGGATGATTACGCTGAGCCAGGGCCGGGCTTGGCTCATGATAAAAGGTCTCCGCTCTGCCTGGCGTCGGCCAACACATGCTCCGGGGTTGGCGAGGAAAGTCCCGCCAGCACCATAAGCGATGGCAGAAGCCCGGGCCAAGCCGCGTTCGGCAACCTTACCGGTTTCACCAGTTCCGGGGCCAGCACGGCCAATAAGCCGGTTTGGCCTTCCTCGACCATTCCCGCCACCACCAGGGCTTGCGGTTGGAACTCCTGGTGCAACCTGGCAAGATAGGCATCCAGTTGGGCCAGCATCAAGTCCGCCCTCTCTCGCTCCCCATTGAAAAGGCGGCGGGCCTTGGCCAAGGCGCTCCAGCCTATGGCCCCCACGTCCACGCGGCGCCGGGCGCACAAGCGGCGGAAATGCTCATAGCGCAGACGCGCCAAAGCGGCGGCCTCGGCAAAGGCGGTGTCCTTCAGGGGGGGGCGCCACTGCGGCGCCTCAGCCGGCAGGTGCCGGGGTTGCACATAGTCGCCCAGGTCATGGGACAAATCGCGGGGATGGGTCCAGGGATGCCCGGCGTCGTTCACCAAACCGCGGCAGACCATGAAGCCGTTGATTTCCTGGGCCGGCCATAGTCCGGGCAGATTCATTACTCCCAGTTGCAGTCCCGCTTGGCTTAGCAAGGACCAGAAGGAAACGCCGTTGATCAGCCAGGCCTGGTCCTGGCCAGGAAAGCCCTGCAGGGGGCCGGCGGCGCTTTGTTCCAAGCACTGATTTAGGAACGGCGGCGGCTCCATGGGGGGCCAGGCGAGGCCTTGTATGCAGGCAAGCAATAGGCGCATGCGCGGATTCCCTTGGCCGGCGCGGCGAGGTGTAAAAGTAATGATTCGCGCTGACCGGGCAATCTTAACAGGCGGCATAAGTTGCAACAACCAGGGAGATTTGTTGGGGTTTAGGCTTGACATTCCGGCCAGGCAGGATAAGAAGAGAAGCGCCGCCCCGTCTTTCCGCGCTGCGTCCACTGTAGGAGGTTGCGATGCTCTTGTCCATTGTGATGCCCTGCTATAACGAGGAGCAGTTCCTGGAGGAAATCGTACGCCGGGTGCAGGCGGTGGACCTGGGCGATCTGGAGCGCGAACTAATCATCGTAGATGATTGCTCGCTGGACGGTACTCCCCGCATCCAAGCCGCTTTGGAGGGCCAAACCAGCCTGCATCCCACGGCCAAGCCTTTTGACCGGCCCATCAGGGTGCTGCGGCACGCGGTGAACCAAGGCAAGGGCGCGGCCCTGCGCACCGGCTTCGCGGAAGCCTCCGGTGATCTCATCATCATCCAGGACGCCGACCTGGAATACGACCCCGAGGATTACCTGAAGCTCATAAGGCCCCTCTTGAAGGGCAAGGCCGAGGTGGTCTATGGCTCGCGCTTCACCGGCGAGCGGCGCAACATGTTTTTTCATCACTGGCTGGGCAACAAGTTCCTCACCTTGGTCACCAACCTGCTCTACAACACCACGCTCTCGGACATGGAAACCTGCTACAAGCTTTTCACCAAAAACGCTTTGTCCGGCATCGTCATTAAGAGCGACCGCTTCAATTTCGAGCCCGAGATAACGGCCAAAATCCTCAAAAAGGGCATCCGCATATACGAAGTGCCGATCTCCTATAGCGGCCGCGAGTTCGAAGAAGGCAAAAAGATCACCTGGCGCGACGGATTCGTGGCGCTTTGGTGCATCATTAAATTCCGGTTCACCGATTAAGCGGCAAGCTGCACGCACTATGTGGAAACACTACCTAATCGGCATCATCATCAGCGTGGCCGCCGGCTATTTGTTCGTGCGCGCGGTGCCCTTGGATCAAATGGGCCAAGCCCTGAGGGCCATGGACCCGATTTATCTATTGCCCGCCGTGGCCCTGTATATCCTTTCCTACGTGATCCGGGCTTGGCGCTGGCATTTTCTCATGCGGCCCGTGGCCAGGGTCAAGTTCCGCCCCTTGTTCGCGGCGCTTATGATCGGCTTTTTAGGCAACAACCTGCTGCCCGCCCATTTGGGGGAGTTTGTGCGCGCCTATGTGCTGGGCCGCTCGGAAAACGTATCCAAGAGCGCAACCTTCGCCACCGTGGTTTTGGAGCGGGTCTACGACGGACTCACTGTGCTGTTTTTGCTCATGCTGGTGCTGCTTTTCATGGACCTGCCCCAAGGCGCGGTGGAAGGCACGGTGATCACGGCCAGCACCCTACGCTTGGCCGGCTGGGCTGGCTTGGCCCTTTTCGGCGGACTCATGGTGTTCCTGCAGTTCTTCCGCTGGCAGCGGGCGAGCGCCATGAAAGTCTGCCGCTTTTGTATGAAGCCTTTGCCGGAGGGCTTGACCGCTAAGGCGCTCGGCATGCTGGACGCCTTTGCCGACGGCCTGGCCTTGGCCCGGCCCTTGGATCTGCTTTGGATCGGTCTGACCTCGCGGGGGGGGTGGTTCGTCCTGGGGGCCTGGGCCTGGAGCATGTTCCCGGCCTTTGGTTTGGATTTGGGGCTCATGTCCGGCCTTTTGATGGAAGTGGTCATGGCCCTGGCTTTGCTGATACCTTCGGCGCCCGCCTTCATCGGCACCTTTCATCTGGCCGCCGCTGCCACATTGTCTTTCATGGGGGCCTCGGGAGCGGTGGCCGGCTCCTACGCCATGGTGCTGTGGGTGGTGCACTTTGTTTCAACCAACGCCTTCGGCCTTTATTACCTTTGGCGCCAGGGCCTGGGCTGGGGCGCGCTTACCGGCAAGGAGACTTAAGCCACGCTGGTTTGGGCCTTTTCCCGTGCCCCTGGTTTGCATTGCCCTCTATGCCGGGGTATGCTAATCGGTAAATCCAAATCAATTCAGGAGCAGTCCGAATGGACAAGAAAACAGCAGCCGCGCGGTTCTTTGACCAGCTTGGCCAAGGCTCCAGCGATTTCATCACCAAGATGATCGAACAGGAGATGGACGCTGAGCTGATCGAGATGTTCAATCAACTGGGCGGGCAGCTTCAAATGGGCGAAATGGACATGGAACGCTTCCAGACCAGCCTTTTGATTATCGGCTACCTGGTTCGCGCCTATGAAGAAGCCATGGCCGATCGGGACGATGACGAGGAGGCCGATCTCAGCGAGCCCCCGGGGTCGGTGGTTCATTGATGAGCCCCTCGGCCGAGGCTTTAAGCATCCCCCATGCCGACCAAAGCCTGGCCGCTCGTCTCCACCGGCCCCTTACCCCGCCGATTGCAGGCGCCGTGATCGCCCACGGACTCTTTTCCTCCATGGAAAGCCAAAAGCTGACCCGCTTGGCCAAGGCCTTGGCCGAGGCCGGCTTCCTGGCCTTGCAGTTCGATCATTCCGGCTGCGGCCAGAGCCCGGGCGATATCAGCCAAACCAGCCTCACCACCCGGCGCGACGAATACCTCTCCGCCGCCCGCTATCTGTTCCAGGCCGCGCCCGGCCTGCCCCTGGCCTTTTTGGGCTCATCCATGGGCGGCAGCGCCGCCCTTCTGGCGGCCGATATCATGGCTCCGGCCTGTTTGGCGGTTTGGTCCGCGCCTTTGGATTTCGAGGAGCTTTACCTAAGACTGCGCTCCCAGCCGGACCAGCCTCATTTGCCGGCCTTGGAGCGTGACACCCCGCGGCACGACTTCATGAGCATCCTGGCCCGCACCAGCCGCATTATCTTTGTACATGGGGAGAATGACGAGACCGTACCGGTACGCCAGGCCCGCCAGGGCCACCGGCTGGCCCGCGAACCCAAGGAACTTTTGATTCTGCCGGGGGCGGATCACCACCTATCCAGAGGCGAAGATCAGAAGCAGGCCAGGGACCACACCTTGGCTTGGCTGGCAAGATTCGTCTAGCAGGTCCCGGCCGGGCGTCCCGCCCCGCATTCGAAACAGCCTTAATGATTGATCGGGGTCAAGCCGGCAAAAGCGAGGTCCATGGGTGACTGGCCCTTGAAGGTCGCGGTGAGCAGGTACCTGGCCTGCGGGTCCTCGGAACCCACGAAACGGATGTAAAAGGCGCGGGGTATGCCGGGCTTGAAGCGGGGCCGGCCGTTGAAATCCGAGGCAATGAAGTCTAACTGGCGGTTGTCGCTGCCGAAGAGATAGGCGTTCTCCCGGGGTTGCCATAGCTCCAGCTCGCCTCCCCATTGGGAGACGACCTTGAAGCGGGCCAGAAGGGTGCCGCGGTCCTCGCTGAAACTGAGAAGCTCGATGCTAAAGCCTTCTTCCTCGAATACGGCCAGGAACCCGTCCTGGGGCGCGGCCGCCCAGGAACCTCCAGCAGCCGCCAAACCTAAAGCCAGCAGCACGGGCAGGATTATTGAACAGAGTTTGCTTTTCCCTGTCATAGCCCTCCTCCTCGTTTGGTGATTCAGCTCAGGCGGCCCAGCCGCCAGGCCGGCCAGCGGGCCCCCTATGCTCCATCATACCAAATGTCGAATAGTCCCTGGGGCTTATATCGTCCCGCCAGCACCGCTTTTATGCGCCGCACCCTTTCGGCGTTGGCCTGGGGGTGGGTATTGGGGTTCAGCTCCTTGGGCCGGGCCAACATGGCCATGAGCGCGGTGAATTCATCGTCCGTTAGTTGGGAGAAGGGCTTGCCATGGAAATGCCGGGCTGCGGCGGCGAAACCGCGCACACCTCTATCGAACCAGACCAGGTTCAAATACATGGTGATCTGTTCTTCCTTGCTGGCCAGCTCGTTGAGCGCATAGCGGGCCAGCAGGGTCTGCTTGATTTTGCGGATGCCCGGCTTGAACTCATCGAAATAGATGAACTTGCATACGCTTTGGGTGAGGGTGGTCCAGCCGTTGCCCGGCGTGCTGAAATCCACGCCCTGGTGCTGGAAAAAGCCGGGGTCCTGCACCGTCAGCAAAATGTGCAGCTGCCGGGGGCTCAGGTCTTTGTCCTTCTGAATCATGAGCGGCGATTCAAGTATTGATTCAATATAACTTCTGCCTTTGATATAGCGCGCATCGACGAGTACCCAGACATAATACGCCGAAGCGGCCAGGCAGGCGGTAACGCCAAGGAGGGCGCATATCTTTTTCAAGGACATGGGGCAGACCTTTCCAGGTGGCAATACCAACAAGCAATCTCGGCGGTTGCCCGCCGGATTAAAACCGTCTCGCTATCAGTATCGCTACTTTTTGAAAGGGTCGCCAGAGCCCTTGGAAGAAAGTTCCCACCAGGCTCCCTCGCCGCCATCGGGCTTGACCGGCTTTTTGGCCGGCAGCGGGCTGGCTGGCTTGGTCGCGGGAGGGGGCGCGGCTGATCGGACCTGGGGCGCGCCGGCCTGGGGGCGTTTTTGGGGAGCCAGGGCAGGCTGTTTGGCTGCGGGCGGTGCGCCCAGTTTGGCGCTGATGCCGGGATAGCGCTTCTGCAGCTGGGGCAGGTGCTGCCAGCCTTTTTGCGCGAACTGCTCAGCGGTCAGGAGCTCTCTGATGACGGTGGGGCTCAGTTTGTCATCCAAAAGGAAGCATTCCAATTTGTCTCCCGCGGGGCGCACCAGGTAGAAATTGCGGAAGGTGACGTCAGAGGCCGTGTGGCCGGTGCCCACTCGGCTGGTTTTGGTCTCCAGATAGATGCCTTCGCTGATCTGATTCATCGATGGGTTCACATGAAATCCAATGCTTAGTTGCCGGAAGCGTCGGCCAAGGCCGTCCCGGCTTGCAATGTTGGCTCCGGTGGTGCCAACAAGAGGCGCTGCCATTGGCCCGGCAGGACGACCGGGTCCTCGAAGCGCAGCCCCAGCCTAAGTCCGCTTTGGCCTGGTTTTTTGTGCGCGACCAGCCAGCGCACCGCTCCGTGCAGCCGCCAGGTACCGCCGCTGGATGGGTTGAGCTTGATTTCCAATAGGTAGTCTTTGGGAAACTGTTGACAGGTCTTTAGACTGAAGTCACCGGCGGTTGGTTCGGGAAGCAAGAGCCCGCAGCCATCCTCGGATATGTCAATGATCTGGGCTCCGCGCTCAGTGGTGAGGTGTCTGCGGGTTACGGCGTCAATCACCCGGTAGCTCGCTTGAACCACGGTCTGCCGGCGTTTGCCCCCCCGCCGTTCGTCACCTTTTTTGTGCCATGGCCACATTGGCAATACCCCAATAGCCCACTTCTCCTCTGGGGCGTGGCCGGTTTTTGTGCCGGCCGAGGATGCGCTGGCCGTCCATCTTTTGATAATCGGCTTAAGTTGCCGTAGGTTGAATTGTAATATAGTATTGCTATAAAGGCAAAGAAAACAAAAGCCATCGGGGTTGGCGCAAGTTACGCAAAGACCTGAACTGGAGCCGCTTTTGGCATCTTCAAATCCGCTCAAGGTTCTCATGGCCTCCCCGGAAATCGCCCCCTTGGCCAAAACCGGCGGTTTGGGCGATGTGGCGGGAAGCCTGCCCCCAGCGTTAGGTAAGCTGGGCCATGATGTCCGTCTGGTCATGCCTTTCTACCGCCAAACCAAGGCTCAAGCGCCAAATGCCAAAGACACCCGGCTGCGCCTGGCGGTTCCTGTGGGTTTAGAAATATTGAAGGCTGCAGTATGGCGCACTGATCTGGATGGCTGTCCGGTCTATCTTGTCAAGCAAGACACCCTATTCGACCGTGATGGCTTGTATCAGGGCAAGGACGGCGATTTTCCGGATAACGCCCGGCGCTACATTTTCTTTAGCCGGGCGGTCATCGAACTGGCCCGGGCCTTGGATTACGATGCTGACATCGTCCACCTGCACGACTGGCAGACCGGCCTGATTCCGGCTTACTTGAAATCGCGCCTCACCGACCCCGGCCCCCTGGCCAAAGCCAAGAGCCTGCTCACCATCCACAACCTGGCTTTTCAAGGCATCAACGGCCGCGAGGTGTTCGCCCAGACCGGCTTGCCGCCGGAAATGAACAGCATCGGCGGCATGGAGTTCTGGGGCAACATCTCTTTTTTAAAGGCGGGCCTGGTTTTCAGCGACGCCCTGACCACGGTAAGCCCCAACTACGCCCGTGAAATCCAGACCCCGCAAGGCGGCATGGGCTTGGAAGGCATTCTGGCCTCGCGGCAGGCCGATCTGAGGGGCATCTTGAACGGGGCGGATTACAGCCATTGGTCGCCGGAAAGCGATCCCTATTTGCCCGCGGCGTATTCGCTTAAAGATCTTGGCGGCAAAGATGCTTGCCGGCGGGCGCTTTGCCGGGCTTTTGAGTTGGAAGAACCCGGACCGCATACCGCGGTGGCAGGCTTTGTGGGGCGCTTAGCCTGGCAAAAGGGCATGGACATCCTGGCCGAGGCCGCGCCCCGTCTTTTATTGGATGACGTGCGGCTTTGCATCCTGGGCACCGGCGAGCCCAAGTACCACCGGCTCTTCCAGTCGCTGGCCGA
>CAZDRW010000081.1:0-1660 GCA_964507555.1 uncultured Desulfarculaceae bacterium | reverse complement strand
CGTGCCGGACACCTACCTGATCCCCGAGGCGAGCCCCACCTCGAGGCCCAAGCCAGAAAGTTGGCCAAGGCTCATCCCGGCCGGGTGGGGGTGCGGTTGCTATTTAGTGAGGAATTGGCCCATCTGATGCAAGGTGGCGCTGATATGCTAGTCATGCCCAGCCGTTTCGAGCCCTGCGGCTTGAACCAGATCTACGCCCTCAAGTACGGCACCGCTCCGGTGGTGTGCGCCACCGGCGGCCTCAAGGACACGGTGGAGCCTTTTAACCCGCTCACCGGCCGGGGCACAGGCTTTTTGTTCGAACACCCCACGGTTCAGGACCTGCTTGCTGCCCTGCGCGAGGCGCTTTGGACCAAGGATCATTCCCGGATGTGGCAAAAGCTCCAGCAGAACGCCATGAGCCGCGATTTTTCCTGGAACCGCAGCGCCAACCAATACGCCGAGCTTTACCAGCGTTTGGCCGTGGGCTAACGCTCGAAGCGTTCCATCTCCACGTTATCCAGCTTTTTCTTTATTTCACGGCAGAGGTTGATCAAGGTTTCGTCGGCGGTTTGGGCCCGCGTTTTTAGCAGGTCGGGCTTGGCGGCAAAAACCAAGGCCAGCTCACGGGCGGCTTTGGCCTGCTGGGCCTTGTTGAGGGCTGCCATGGCGCGGTTGAAGGCAGGGTCCAGCGGTCCGCTGACCGCTGGCGCGGCGGCCGGCGCGGCGGCTTTGCCCCGGACCAAAAGGATGCCGATCACCTTGCCAAAGGTGCGCATCTTGGCCTCGGCGTGCTTGAGAAGCATGGGGTGCAGGCGCTGGGCGAAGTCCTGCACCTGGGGGCTGGCGTGTTTCTGAAAATCCAGGAAATATTCTTTCAAAGTGCCGGTGAGCTTAAAAAGCATGTGCAAGGCTTCGCGCTGGTTGCCGGCCTTTAGAAACGCCTCCAGCTTTTGAGTGGCCGAGCGGCAGGCTAAAGCCGTGGGGTTGTCAGGCGGCGGCGGAGGGGCCGGCGCAGCCGCGGACGCCATATTGAAAATGCCCTTGGCCTGGCCGAGCTGCGCCTGCACCACCCGGTTTTCATAAAAGTTTGGGTCCTTGGGAAGGTTGGGGTCCACGTAGATCGCTTCCACGCAGGTGACCAGGCTTTCCAGGTTGGTTTTGCGGGCCAGGGGGTTGTTGTCTTTGGTTTGGCCCAAGGCCTTGGCCGCTAAAGCCACGCCCAAATTGAACAGCGCCACCCCCCGGAAAGACGGGTTCAAGCCCAGCAAGGTATTGTAAAAGCGGATGGCCTGGTCGAACTTGTCTCTGCGCCTTAACTGGGTGCCGATATAGTTGAGCTTGGTGCAGGCGTCTTGAAACACTTCCTGGTTCTGGGCCGCCTTGATCAATTGCCGTTCGGCTTCGTCGAGGTTGCCGTCGTAAAAAGCCATAAGACCGAACTGGATCAGATAGCGGGGCTCGGGCTCTCCCTGGCCCTTGAGCTTCTCATTCAAAGTGGTTTGGGCCAAGCGGCCCAACTCGCGCACATGGGGGTTGTTGGGCCCCAGATAGTCGGCCAGGTCCTGGGTAAGGATGCTCTCGGCGATCTGGGCTTGGGCGTCGGTGCGCTTGGCCTGGGGCTTATCGGCGTCAAGGGCCCGGATCTTTTCGGCCTTGCTCAAGGCGCTTTGGTAGCTTT
>CAZDRW010000080.1:0-10290 GCA_964507555.1 uncultured Desulfarculaceae bacterium | reverse complement strand
CGCTCGGTTACCTGCTCGCCCAGCCACATGATGAAGGCCGTGCCCGAGGTGAGGGTGATCATGGTTACCAGGCGGAAGCCCCAACCCGGAGTGGGCACCACCAAAGCGCCGTCAGGGGCGGTCATGGCTTCCAGACCTATGGCGATGCCGATGCCCTGCACAATTGACAAGAGCACCGTGCCGTAGCGGGCGTACTGGGTGATCTTCTTGCGCCCGGCCTCGCCTTCCTTTTTCAGGGCCGCCAAATGCGGCACCACCACGGTCAAAAGTTCCAGGATGATGCTGGCCGAGATGTAGGGCATGATGCCCAGGGCGAAGATGCTCATGCGCTCCAAGGCGCCGCCCGAGAACATGTCCACCATGCCCAGGATGGTTCCTTTAAATTTGTCAAAAAACTCTGCTAAGGCCTGAGAGTTGATACCCGGCGTGGGAATCGCGCACCCCACCCGGTACACCGCCAGCATCAGCAGGGTGAAGATAATCCGTCGTTTAAGCTCCGGGATCCGTACTATGTTGCCGACGCCTTGCGCTACCGCCATGTTTCGTCGTCCGCCTCTAGTTCCCGCCGGGCCGCGTTTTAAATGTCCGCCGCCCCACTAAACGTTAATCGCCCCAAACGTCCTATTGCCTCTATCGCCCCTGTCGCCCCTGGCCTTTCGGCGCCGGGCTCCTAGATCAACTCCAGGGTGCCGCCCGCGGCCTCGACCTTGGTCTTGGCGCTTTCACTGGCCCGGTTCACCTTGACAGTCAGCGACTTGCTCAGGTCGCCCTTGGCCAAAAGCTTGATCACATCGTAGCGGCCATTTACGACCCCGGCGTCCACCAAGGCGCGTTCGTCCACCACGGTGCCCGCATCGAAGCAGCGCTCCAAGTCGCGCAGGTTGACCTCGGCCACCCTAAGCGCAAAGATATTGGTGAACCCGCGCTTAGGCAAACGCCGCTGCAAAGGCATCTGGCCGCCCTCGAAGCCGGGACGCACTCCGCCGCCGGAACGTGAGTTCTGGCCCTTGTGGCCTTTACCGGCGGTACCGCCGGTGCCGGAACCCTGGCCGCGGCCAAGGCGCTTCCTGTTTTTCTTGGCCCCTTCGTTGGGCTTTAACTCGTTAAGTTTCATCGAGACACCCCTTACTGGTCCAGCACCTTGATCAGGTGCGAAACCCTAGCGATCATGCCCCGGATGGCCGGAGTGTCGTTTAACTCTTTGATTTTGTTCATCTTGGTGAGTCCCAAACCCTTCAGGGTGTCCCTGTGGCGCTTGGGGCGGCCGATGCCGCTTTTCACCAACTGCACGCGTATTTTATCAGCCATGATGGTGCTCCCTGATCAGCCAGCCTAGATGGCCACCTCTTCCAAAGGCAGCCCGCGCTTCTTGGCCACCATGTCGCTGCTTTGCAGGCCCCGCAGGCCCACTAAGGTCGCCTTGACCACGTTGTGCGGGTTGTTGGTGCCCAAGCACTTGGTGAGGATGTCGGTTACGCCCGCGGCTTCCAGCACGGCGCGCACTGCGCCGCCGGCGATGACGCCGGTGCCGGGATGGGCCGGCTTAAGCATAACGCGCCCAGCCCCGAACACTCCCACCACCTCGTGAGGTATGGTGCCTTCCACCATGGGAATGGGCTTCATGTCGCGTTTGGCCTTTTCCACGCCTTTGCGTATGGCTTCCGGCACTTCGTTGGCTTTACCCAGGCCGGCGCCCACGCTGCCCTGACCGTCGCCCACAACCACCACCGCCGAGAAGGAGAAGCGGCGTCCGCCCTTCACCACCTTGGCCACGCGGTTGATGTGCACTACCTTGTCGATGAGTTGGTTTTCTTCCTCACCGAAACTATCTCTTCTTGGTCTGCGTCTATCCTGCAAGGCTCTAAATCCTTACGTTAGAGAATCCGCTTAAAATTCCAAGCCCGCTTCACGGGCCGCATCGGCCAGCGCCTTGACCCGGCCATGGTATAGATAGCCGTTGCGGTCAAAGATTACGGCCTTGACACCCTTGGCCAGAGCGGCCTCGGCGATGGCTTTGCCCACCAGTTTGGCGGCGGCCACATTGCCTTTATGCCCCTCGGTTCCTTTAATCTCAGCATTCATGGTGCTGGCCGTGGCCAGGGTCACCCCGCCCAAGTCGTCTATAACCTGGGCGTAGATATTGTTCGAGGAGCGGAAGATCGTAAGGCGAGGCCGCTCAGGGCTGCCCTTTATCTTCTTGCGCACCCTGACTTTGCGCTTTTGCCAGGCTACCGTCCTGGGATTGGTCTTTGCCATGGTTCCAACCTTTTTCTCTACCGCCGGGCTTAAATGGCCCGTCGGCCGCAATACCATAAAACCTGCTTTAAAAAGCCTACTTTACGCCAGCCTTGCCCACCTTGCGGCGGATGGTCTCCTCGGCATACTTAATGCCCTTGCCCTTGTAAGGCTCGGGCGGCCGATAGGCCCGGATGGTGGCGCAGGTCTGCCCCAGGAGTTCTTTGTCTATGCCCGTCAAGGTCACAATTGTGTTTTTTTCCACCGAAGCGGAAACGCCTTTAGGCAGCTTGAATTCCACCGGGTGGGAAAAACCCAGGGCCATTTTCAGAGTGTCGCCAGCCACCTCGGCGCGATATCCCACGCCGTTGATTTCCAGCACCCTGGTGTATCCCTGACTCACGCCCTGGACCATATTGCCCAACAGGCTGCGGGAAAGCCCCCAAAGGCCACTGGCCTTCTTGGACTCCTCGCGGGTCTTGACCCTCAGGGTGGCGTCTTCTTTGGCTATCTCCACCAGGGGATGGAAGGTACGGGTCAGTGAACCTTTAGGGCCCTTGACCTGCACGTCCTGTCCGGAGATTTTCACCTCCACGCCCTGGGGTATGTCAACCGGCAGTTTGCCTACCCGACTCATGACATCAACTCCTAATCGCTTTACCAGACAGCGCAGATTATTTCGCCGCCCAACTTTTTCTTGCGGGCCTCATTGTCGCTCATTACACCTTTGGGGGTGGAAAGGATGTTCACGCCCAGGCCGGAAAGCACCTTGGGGATCTCATCATGGGCGACATACACCCGGCAGCTTGGCTTTGACACCCGCTTCAGGCCTTCGATAACAGCTTTATTGGCCTTGTACTTAAGCTGGATGCGCAAAACGCTCTGCTTTTCGTCTGGAATAACTTCGTACCCGGTTATATAGCCCTCGCTCTGGAGTACCGCGGCAATGTTGGCCTTCAGCTTGGAGGTGGGCATTTCCACCTCGCTCAGGCGGGCCATCATTCCGTTGCGCACCCTGGTGAGCATATCGGCAATGGGATCACTCATGGTCATCGCTTCTACTCTCCTACCAGCTCGACTTAATCACGCCGGGGATCTCGCCCCTTAGTGACAGGTTGCGGAAGCAGATGCGGCACACACCGAACTTGCGCAGAAAGGCCCGGGGCCGCCCGCAGATCGGACAGCGGTTATAGGCCCGCACCTTGAACTTGGGCTTACTGTTAGCCTTGTTGATCAGCGCCTTTTTGGCCAAGACCAGCCTCCTTTAAGACTTAAACGGCATGCCCAGCAGCCGGAGCAGGGCGCGCCCCTCCTCGTCAGTTTCGGCCGTGGTCACGATAGTAATGTTCATCCCCTTCACCTTGTCGATCTTGTCGTAGTCGATTTCGGGAAAGATGATGTGCTCTTTAATACCCAGGGTGTAGTTGCCGCGGCCGTCAAAGGCCTTGGGGCTCACCCCGCGGAAGTCGCGCACACGGGGCAGGGCCACGTGCATCAGCTTGTCCAGGAAAAACCACATGCGCGGTCCCCTGAGAGTCACCGAGGTGCCGATGGGCATGCCTTCGCGCAGCTTGAACGAAGCGATGGAGCGTTTGGCCTTGTTGATCAGGGCCTTTTGGCCGGCGATCATGGTCAATTCATCGGCGGCCGCGTCCAAAACCTTGATGTTTTGGATCGCTTCGCCCACGCCCATGTTCAAGACAGTCTTGACCACCTTGGGCACCTGCATCAGGTTCTTATACCCAAACTCCTCGAAGAGCTGGGGTATGACCTGTTCTTTATAAAAATTCTCTAGCCTAGGCATTAAATTTTGTCCTTACCGCCGTTGAAGCCGGATCTCGCCGGCTCGTCCCACGGGCCTTGGTTGCCTTTTAGTCCAGTTGCTCGCCGCACTTTTTGCAGACGCGCACGAGTCGGCCGTCTTCCAGGGCTTTGCGGCCCACCCGGGTGGGCTCGGTGCACTTGCCGCAAATGACCTTCAAGTTGCTGATGGGCACTGGAGCCTCTTTCTCGATAATGCCGCCTTGGCCGGTCTTGCTGGCGCCGCCGCGGGTGTGGCGCTTTATCATGTTGATCTTTTCAACCAGTACCCGATCTTTGCCGGGAATCACGTGCAGGACTTTACCCACCTTGCCCCGATCGCGGCCAGTGGTGACCAACACACGGTCTTCCTTCTTTATATTGAGCTTCTGCTTAGCCATGTCTTCTCGCTCGCTCTTAATGCGGCCTGACTCTGCGGTCTTTAGCAACCTATGAGTCCGCCCTTTTTTAAGCACCTCCGGTTATAGCTGGAGCCTCTCCCACTTACGGTGGGCGGGCTTCCTAGATAACCTCCGGCGCCAGGGAGATAATCTTCATAAAATTCTTGGCGCGCAGTTCTCTGGCCACCGGCCCGAAGATACGGGTTCCGATGGGCTCGCGGGCCTGGTTGATGAGCACCGCCGAGTTGTCGTCAAACTTGATGTAAGTGCCATCGGGCCGGTGCACCTCTTTTTTGGTGCGCACCACAACGGCCTTGTGGACTTCGCCTTTTTTAACCTTGGAGTTGGGCAAGGCCTCTTTCACCGACACCACGATGATGTCGCCCAAGCTGGCGTAACGCCGCTTGCTGCCGCCCAACACCTTTATGCAATACAACCTCTTGGCGCCGGAGTTATCGGCGGAAAGTAGGTTGGTTTCCGGCTGGATCATGACTTATCGCTCCTGCCAAAAATGCCGGGCCGTTTAACTAGGCCACACGCTCCAAAACCTTGCTTACGCGCCACCGCTTGCGGGCCGAAATCGGCCGGCTCTGCTTAATCAGAACTTTATCGCCCACACGACAATCGTTGGTCTCGTCGTGGGCGGCGAACTTCTTGCGGCGGCGCACATACTTCAAGTACACGGGGTGCTTAACCAATCGCTCGACCAGCACCACCACCGTCTTATCCATCTTGTCGCTCACCACCGTGCCGGTGAGCGTCTTCATGTTTCCGCGTTCTTTGTTGGCCATGGAACCCGCTCTCTTGGTATGCCGGCCCTACTGGGCCAGCTCCTTTTCGCGCAGTATAGACATAAGCCGCGCGATGTCCTTCTTGGTCTGCGGAAGCCGCATAGGGTTCTCCAGCTGCCCGGTGGCGTGCTGGAACTTCAGGTTGAAGTGGTCCTCCCTGAGGTGAACCAACCGCTCCCGCAGCTCCTCCATGGAAAGCTCTCTTATCTCGTGCGCTTTCATCGCCTCTAGCTCCTGGCCACTATGCGAGTGGCAAACGGCAGCTTGTGTCCGGCCAGGCGCAGGGCCTCGCGGGCCACCTCCTCGCCGACGCCGTCGATCTCAAAAAGGATGCGCCCGGGCCGCACCACGGCAACCCAGCCCTCTGGTGCGCCCTTGCCCTTGCCCATGCGGGTCTCCGCCGGCTTTTTGGTGAAGGGCTTATCCGGGAACACCCGAATGAAGACCTTGCCGCCGCGTTTAATATGGCGCGTAATGGCGATACGGCCGGACTCGATTTGATGATTGGTCATCCAACCGCGGTCCAGAGCCTGCAACGCGAACTGGCCGAAGGACACCCGATTACCCCGGGTGCAACTGCCGCGCATGCGCCCCTTCATCACCTTGCGATGTCTTACTCTCTTGGGTGCCAGCATGGTAACTGCCTTTTCCTATTCTATCCCCGACGTCCGGCTGATCCGGTCCGCCCTCGCTGTAGCTTCTTTTTCCGGGGTCCGCCTTCTAGCGGCGCGACCCTTTAAACCGAGCTGCCGGTCTAGCCTTCGCAGCCCACCCTTACCAAGCTCGCCGCTTTAGGCGGCCGGGTTCTTCGGCTCTTTAACCTCGTCCAGCACCTCGCCCTTGAACAAGAGCACCTTCACGCCGATGAGGCCGTAGGTGGTCTTGGCCTCGGCGAAGCCGAAGTCGATGTCAGCGCGCAGGGTGTGCAGGGGCACGCGGCCCTCGCGGTACCACTCGCGGCGCGCCATCTCGGCCCCGCCCAAACGGCCGGCGCATTGAATGCGGATGCCCTGGGCGCCGAATTTCATGGCGCTGCCCACGGCGCGCTTCATGGCGCGGCGGAAAGCCACGCGGCGTTCTAATTGTCCCACCACGTTCTCGGCCAAAAGCTGGGCATCTATTTCGGGCTTGCGCACCTCGAAGATGTCGACCATGACCTCGCGCTTGATGAGCTTCTCCAGCGCCTTTTTAACGGACTCGATCTCCGAGCCCTTCTTGCCGATCACGATTCCGGGACGGGCGGTATGAATACGGATTTTGGCCTTGTCCGCGGCCCGCTCGATCTCCACCCGGCTGATGCCGGCGTGACCCAGCTTTTCCTTCACAAAGCGGCGGATCTTGTAGTCTTCATAGACCAGGGCCGCATAGTCCTTGCCCGCGAACCAGCGCGAGTCCCAGGTGCGGATAATGCCCAGCCGGAAGCCAATGGGGTGTACTTTCTGTCCCAAAACCAAGTCTCCTTAGTTACGCTCGTCCACCACCACGGTAATGTGGCTGGTCCTTTTGCGAATAATAAAAGCACGGCCCATGGCGCGGGGACGCCAACGTTTCAGGGTGGGTCCGCCGTCCACAAACGCCGTCTTGACATACAGGCTGTCCACGTCCACTCCGGCCCGCTGCGAAGCGTTGGCCACGGCGGAACTCAGCACCTTGCCGATCAAGACCGCCGCCTTCTTGGGCGTGAACTGAAGTCGGTTCAGCGCCTCGCCCACGGGCAATCCCTTGATGGCGTCCGCCACCAAACGCGCCTTCTTGGGGCTTATGCGCACGAATTTCGCTTTGGCTACCGCTTCCATGGTGTCCTCTACCTCTTCTTGCCCTTCTTATCGCCAGCGTGGGCGTAGAAGGTGCGGGTGGGCGCGAATTCGCCCAGCTTGTGCCCCACCATATTCTCGGTCACAAACACCGGGATGAACTTCTTGCCGTTGTGCACCGCGAAGGTGAGCCCCACGAAATCGGGCATGATGGTGGAGCGACGGCTCCAGGTCTTTATCACCTTGCGGCTGCCGGTGGTGTTGGCCGCCTCCACCTTTTCATTTATGTGGCCATCCACAAAGGGGCCTTTTCGTAAACTGCGCGCCATGCTATATCGCTCCTAACGCCTACTTCTCGTAGCGCCGACGCACGATGAAGTTGTCCGAGGGCTTCTTCTTGCGAGTTCGATAACCCTTGGAGGGCATTCCCCAGGGGCTGCAGGGGTGCCGGCCGCCGGACGACCTGCCTTCGCCGCCACCCATGGGGTGGTCGACCGGGTTCATGGCCACGCCGCGCACATGCGGACGCTTGCCCAGCCAACGGGTCTTGCCCGCTTTGCCCCAGTTGGCGTTCTCTTGCTGTTCGTTGCCCAACTCGCCCACCGTCGCCCGGCAGCGCTGATTGATGCGCCGCATTTCGCCGCTGGGCAGCTTCAAGGTGGCGTAGCCGCTTTCTTTGGCCATGAGCTGGGCGTAGGTGCCGGCGGCGCGAACAATTTGGCCGCCAGCGCCGATCTTCATCTCCACGTTGTGCACGTGGGTGCCCAGAGGCATGGATTCCAGCGGCATGGTGTTGCCCGGCCGAATGTCGGTACGTTCGGGGCTGGATACCACCTCGTCGCCAACCTTCAGGCCCTTGGGCCAGAGGATGTAGCGCTTCTCGCCGTCCACATAATGCAGAAGAGCGATAAACGCCGTGCGGTTGGGATCGTACTCAATGCTGGCCACCTTGGCCGGTACATTGATCTTTTCGCGCCTGAAGTCGATACGGCGGTAACGGCGTTTGTGTCCGCCACCCCGGTGACGGGAGGTCACCCGGCCATAGTTGTTACGGCCGCCCGTCTTCTTCAAGGGCTCCAAGAGGCTCTTCTCGGGCTCGATCTTGGTTAGCTCCTCACTCACCAACTGGCTGGCGTGGCGTCTGCCGGGTGAGCTAGGCTTATGCTTCCTCATGAAAGCCATGGATTCTGCTCCATCTTAAGCGCAGGGGTTAGGCCCCTTCGAAAAACTCCACAGTATGGCCAGGGGCCAGAGTCACGTAGGCCTTTTTCCAATTATTGCGTCGGCCCATCGTGCGCCCCATGCGCTTCTTTTTGCCTTCATAGCTGACGGTGTGAACCTTCAGCACCTTAACGTTGAAAATCTTTTCCACGGCCTGGCGGATCTCCACCTTGTTGGAGGCGGTGTCCACCTCGAACACCAACTGATTGGAGAGTTCCTTGGTCGTGGTGCTCTTCTCTGTGATGAGGGGCCGTTTAAGCACCTGTCTGAGATCCTTCACGACAGCGCCTCCTCTATTCTGCCCACCGCCGGCTCCAGGAGCATCAGGCGGTCATGGCGCATAATGTCGTACACATTAAGGCCTTCGGCTCTGAGCACCTTGACTCCAGGTATGTTGCGGGAGCTTTTCTCCAGCACCTCGTCAGTCACGGCTGTGATTATGAGGGCGTTCCTGATCTCAAAGCGGCCCAACACTTCCGCGAAAGCCTTGGTCTTGATCTCTTCCAGGCCGAAGCCTTGCAAGATCACCAATTTTTCCTCGGCCAGCTTGTCGGACAAAGCTATCTTGAGCGCCGCCTTACGCACCTTTTTGGGCACGTTGTAAGAGTAATCCCTCGGCCTGGGGCCGAAGGTGGTGCCGCCGCCGCGCCATAGGGGGCTGCGCCGCGAACCCACGCGGGCCCGGCCAGTTCCCTTTTGGCGCCACGGTTTGCGGCCACCGCCGCGCACCTCGGACCGGGTCTTGGTGCAGGCCGTGCCGGCACGGCGCTTGGCCAATTGCCACACCACGACCTCGTGCAAAAGATGGGGCTTGATCTCGGCGCCGAATACGGCCTCCGAGAGCTCTATCTCTCCCACCTTCTCGTTATTGGCGTTGTATACATCCAGCTTGGGCATCTTGCTTCACCATCTGGTTCTAATGTCAAAAGGCATTAGGCCTTTTGCAGATAAACAATGCCGCCGTTGGCGCCGGGAACTGCGCCGGCTACCACGATCAGATTTTCCTCGGGTCTCACATCAACAACCTTTAGGTTGCGCATGGTTTGCTGGGTGTTGCCGTACTGACCCGGCATCTTCTTGCCCTTAACCACCCGCGAAGGGTCGGCGCTCATACCGATGGAGCCCGGCAAGGCGTGCGTGGTGCAACCGTGGGTGTCGTTGCCGCCGGAAAAGTTGTGGCGTTTCACCACCCCGGTAAACCCGCGGCCCTTGATGCGCCCGATCACGTTGACCTTGTCGCCTTGGGTGAAGATCTCAGCGGTAATGGTCTGTCCGACCTCGTAGCCGCTGGTGTCATCCACCCGGAACTCCTTAAGTACCGCAACGGGTTCCACGCCGGCCTTGGCAAAATGACCAGCCATGGGCTTGCGCACTTTTTTGGCCTTTTTCGCGCCAAAACCCAATTGCACAGCGCTGTATTTGTCGCGCTCGGGATTCTTCACCTGCACCACGGTGCAAGGTCCGACCTCGATGAGCGTCACGGGCACCGAGCGCCCGCCCTCCAAAAACAGCCGGGTCATGCCCAGCTTTTTCCCTATGATTCCATTCAACATGGCTGCACCTGTCTCTTAAGATCGCTTGGCTGCGGTTGCTCCCGGGGCGGTTAGCGTGGGCCTTGCCTCTTTGCCGCTAAAGCCGCCCTTTTGGCCGCGCCGGCCGACTTACCTACAGCTTGATCTCCACGTCCACGCCCGCGCTCAAATCTAGCTTCATGAGCGCGTCCACGGTCTGCTGGGTGGGCTCCAAGATATCCAGGAGCCTCTTGTGCGTGCGAATCTCGAACTGCTCACGACTTTTCTTGTCTATATGAGGCGAACGCAGCACGCAGAATTTATTTATGCGCGTGGGCAGCGGTATGGGCCCCGCCACCTTGGCGCCAGTGCGTCGCGCGGTTTCCACGATATCCGCAGCCGACTGGTCCAGCAGTTTATGATCGTAGGCTTTCAGCCTGATTCGTATCTTCTGATTCTGGATCATGGGATAACTCCGCGTTAGCCGATCCGCCCCATCAGGGCAGCAGCTCGCCGCAATCCTTACTCAATAATTTCCGCCACGACGCCGGCGCCCACGGTGCGGCCGCCTTCGCGG
>CAZDRW010000079.1:0-10480 GCA_964507555.1 uncultured Desulfarculaceae bacterium | reverse complement strand
CCCATGACTTCAACAATATTATTTATGGCATAATGCTGGGGGCCGAGACGGTGCAAAAGCATTTCCAACCCAGCGACGAAGCCTGGCCCTATCTGGAGCAGATGAGACAATCCGGCCGCCGGGCCGCCCAGCTCATCAGGCAAATACTAAGCTTTTCCCGGCGCAGTCATGCCCAAGCCGAATCGCTTCTCTTAAAGCCGCTCATCAAGGAATCGCTTTCCATGTTGCGCGCCACCCTGCCGGCCACGGTGGCCTTGGAATTAAAGCTATGCCCGACTGATCTCATGGTGGTGGCCGAGCCCACCTTGATCCAGCAACTGCTGGTCAATTTGTGCACCAACGCCTCGCAGGCCATGCGGGAAACCGGCGGCGACATAAAGGTTGACCTGGAGGCCTTGGACCTGGACCCGGCCGTCGGCCAAGGATTCCCGGGCCTGGAGGCCGGCCGCTATGCGCAGCTCGTGGTGTCCGACAACGGACCGGGCATGCCGCCGGAGGTGCGGGAACGGGCATTCGATCCTTTTTTCACCACCAAGCCCCCCGGGCAGGGCACCGGATTGGGCTTAAGCGTGGTCAAAAGCATCATGGACCGCTTGAAGGGAGCCATCAGGCTGGATTCGGAGCTTGGCCAGGGCGCGACCTTCACCATGCTTATCCCGGTGGCTTCCTTGATCGCGCCTTTCGATGAGATCGGAGCGCCGGTGCCCGGTCCGCCTCGCGGTGACGAAAGCATCCTGGTGGTGGATGATGAAGAGATCATCAGGTCGGTGCTCAAAGAAGTGCTTGGCTCGCTGGGCTATAAGGTGGCGGTGGCCGCCGATGGCATGGAGGCGATGGATTTGTTCCAGGCCGATCCCGCGGGATTCGATCTGGTGATCAGCGATCAGACCATGCCGGGCCTGACCGGGTCGGCCCTCATGGAGCTGATCCACGGCATACGCCCCGAGCTGCCGGTGATCCTCTGCACCGGCCATAGCGACATCCTGGATTACGAGCGGGCCAAGGCTTTGGGCGCCTGTGATTTTTTGATGAAACCCCTGGAAGGGCGCGAGATGGCGGAAATCGTGGCCCGCTGCCTGCGAAACCCAAATCCGCAAACCACTTAGAAGGACAGCATGATCGAGCAGCCCATACCCCTGGACAGGTTGCGCTACTTCCAACAAAAGTTGGGGGTGACGCGAGAAGAGTTGGCGGCCATGGAAAACCACCGGGAGGCATTCATCGCCCGGCAAGAAGAATTCGGACAGTTTTTCTGGGATAGTTTTTGGGCGATAGAGCGGACCCGGCCCATATTGGCGCATACGCAATTCCCCAACCTATTACAGAAAATAAAGGGCCTTTGGTTCGAAGGGCTCTTCAAGGAAAAGCTGAGCGAGGAATTCATTCAGTATCTATGGTCCAGCGGGGTAAAGCATGTGGAGGCCAATCTGGACCAACGCTATATTAACCTGGGCTATGCCCTGGCCCGCCAATTTTGCCAAAAAGTCGTAAGCGAGGATATCGAGCCCAGCCAGCGCGGCACGGTCTCCCGGGCGGTGGATAAAATGCTGGATTTCTGCGTGCTGGTGGCCACCGACTCCTATATCACCATGACCAGCCGTTGCGACCGTCAGGTGATCCAAGGCATCGCCCATCAGGTGCGCAATCCCATCACCGTGATCGGTGGCAACATCCGCCGCCTGCAGCGGGAGGTGGAAAAGGAAAGCCCGGCCTACCAGGCCTATGAGACGGTGTTGGAAGAGAACATGCGCCTGGAGCGCATGGTAAAGGACGTCGGCGCCTACACCAGCCTGTTCCAGACCGAGCCCCGGCCCAAGCCGGTCAGCCTGAGCAAGCTTTTGCACCAGGTGCTGGATTCGCTTTCCGGTGGCCGCGACATGCGTAAAATAAAGATCAGCTTCGAATTGAGCGCGGAACACGACCTGGTTTTCGGCGACGAGCAGGATCTGGAGATCATGTTCCGCCATCTATTGGAGAATTGCCTGGAGGCCCTCGATCCCGTGGACCTGCGCTTGGACCTGACCAGCCGCGCCAGCGCCGTGCCCGGTGCGGTGGAGGTCGAAATTTTCAACACCGGCAACCCGCCATCAGCCGAAGAGTTGGCGGAACTCATGGCGCCCTTTCACTCTTCCAAGCCCAAGGGCACCGGCTTTGGTTTGCCCATCGCCGACATGGTGGCCCGGCGCAATCTGGGAGCCTTCAGCCTGGCGGCGGCGCCCGGCGGCGGCGCGCTCTGCCGTTTGCGCCTGCCTTTGGCGGAAGGGGCTCCGCAAGCTTAGGCTATGAGGCGGTGTTCCTTGAGCAGAGGACGCGGGTCGACCAGGTGGCGCTTGAACCAGCCTTCATGGTCCTTGACGCCGAGCGCCAGGGCCATGGCCTCCGAGAAGTGCAAGATGGGCAGCCTGTTGGGCAAGTCGCAACGCACTTCGATATTGAGCTGACACATGGCGCAGGCGGTAACCAGGCATTCGGCGCCCGAGTCCATGGCGGCCTGCATGATCTCGTTGACCAAAGGCGTGGTTATGTCCGGCCGAGCCGCGGTGAGGAAGGTGCCGCAGCAGCGGTTGGGCAGCGCCCACCTGAGCGGCTCGGCGCCCAGCAAATCCAAGAGCTCGGCCATGAGGGCGGGCCGGAAACTGGCGGCGCGCAGCCGCGGCGGCAGCATGGTGGCGCAGCCGTAATAGGGCGCCACTTTGATCCGGTGCAGGCCCTCCATCTCCTTGCCCGGCCTGGGCAGGCGCACGGCGCCCATTTCGGCCAGCCTGCGCAGGAAGTTCACCAGCTCCAGAAACGTCACGATGCGTAAATTGGGATCTATGGTCCCTCCCCAGCGGCGCTCCTCGTCGCGCCGGCGCTCGGGATCCTCTTTCAGCTTGGCGTGAGCCCCGGCCAGATTTTTATAGCAGGCCGGGCACATGACCATCAGCGGTTTGCCCGCCGGGGTCAAGGCCAGGTTGCGCGCGGCCAGGCTTAAGCTCAGTTCGTCGTCCAAGGCGTGGGCCGAAGAGGTTCCGCAGCAACTCCAGTCATCCAATTCCTGCAAAAGCAGGCCGGAGGCTTGGCAGGCGCGCTTGAGGGACTGGTTGGCCTCCTGGGCGCTGGTGGCCAGAGAACAGCCGGGAAAGTAGGAAACCTCGAACAGGGTCGGGGGAGTCATGCTCATCTCCGCCAAGGTTTATTCGTCGTGGGTCTAATACCCCGCCGCTTGTGGCGGCCTTTATAGATTCCCGCCGATACCCCGTTGCTTGTGGCGGGGGTGTTTATTGAACAGCCGCTTCATGTCTTGGGGGCGCTCGATCTTGGAGGGCAGCAGAGGCAGCTTGCGCTTGGCCAACATCTTGAGGCCCACGTCGAAATCCTGGAACCATTGTTTTTGACCCGCCTTGAAGCGCAGCATGATTTCCAGCTTGTGGGTGCGGCCATAGCTTTCAATGGCCCGCAGCACCTCGCGGTGGAAGGCCAAGACGCCGGGTTCGGCAACTTTTGCGTTCTCGCTGAGCGCCAGGCGCCGGAGCGCGTCCATCACCGCGGCGATATCGATGGCCATGGGGCAGCAGGCGGAGCAGGTGTGGCAGCCCACGCAAAGCCAGATGGTGTTGCAGGTTAGAAGCTCCTCGAGCTGGCCCAGCTGCAAAAGCCGCATGACCCCATGCGGCCCGTAGTCCATGGCCTGGAAAAACGGGCAGCCGCCCGAGCAGGTGCGGCATTGATAGCAGCCCCTGAGTTCGGTGCCGCTCATGCGTCTCACCCGATCGGCCAAGCTGGTGCTGGCCCGATCCAAGTGGATGGGCGGGAGGCTCGCGAATTTTTGGGCTGGCTGGCGCACTTGGCTATCCTAGTTAATTAATAGTAATTATAGCTGAGATGGCAGCCGAAGCCAGGCGATTCCACTGTGCTTAAAAAAGCGGGAGGGGATAATCCCCTCCCGCCGGTATTAATCGTCCTAGGCCGCTTGGCCCAAGATGGCTTGCAGGTCCTGGTCCGGGGTGGTGATGGGCATGATGTTGAAGTTGTCCACCAGGACCTTGAGCACGTTGGGGGTGACGAAGGCCGGCAGGCTCGGGCCCAGGCGGATGTTCTTGATGCCCAGGTGCAAGAGGGTGAGCAGGATGGCGCAGGCCTTCTGCTCGTACCAGGAGAGCACCATGCTTAAAGGCAGGTCGTTCACGCCCACCCCGAAGGCGCCGGCCAGGGCCACCGCGATCTGGATGGCCGAGTAGGCGTCGTTGCACTGGCCCACGTCCAGGAGCCGCGGAATGCCGCCGATGTCGCCCAGCTTTTGATCAAAGAAGCGGAACTTGCCGCAGGCCAGGGTGAGCACCACGGTGTCCTTGGGCGTCTTTTCCACGAACTCGGTGTAGTAGTTGCGGCCCGGCTTGGCGCCGTCGCAGCCGGCCACCAGGAAGAAGTGCTTGATGGCGCCGCTTTTCACCGCCTCGATCACCTTGTCGGCCACGCCCAAGACCGCGTTGCGGGCAAAGCCCACCATGACCGAGCCCTTGTCCTCGTCGGAGGCGAAGCCGGGCAGGCTCTGCGCCTTGGCAATGACCGCCGAGAAGTCCTTCTTGCCGTCCGCGCCGGCCGCGATGTGCTTAACGCCAGGCCAGCCCACCAGGCCGGTGGTGAAGATCTTGTCGCCCACCTCGCCCTTGGGCTTTTGAATGCAGTTGGTGGTCATCAGAATGGCGCCGGGGAACGCGGGGAACTCCTTGCCCTGATTCTGCCAGGCAGTGCCGTAGTGGCCGAATAAATGAGCATGCTTCTTCAACTCGGGATAGCCATGGGTGGGCAACATCTCGCCGTGGGTATACACGTTGATGCCCTTGCCCGCGGTCTGCTCCAGGAGCATGGCCAGGTCCTTGAGGTCGTGGCCCGAAACCAGGATGGCCTTGCCCGCCTTGTGGCCCAGGGGCACGCTGGTGGGGACCGGGTTGCCATAGGCGCCGGTGTTGCCGGTGTCCAGGAGCTCCATGGCCTTGAGGTTTACCTCGCCGCATTTTAGCACCAGGCCGATCCACTCTTCCAGGCCCTTGGCGTCCGGGTTGACCGCGGCGGCCAGAGCTTCCTGGAGGAAGGCCCACACTTCATCAGCCTCATGGCCCAGGATGGCGGCGTGATCGGCATAGGCGGCCACGCCCCGCAGGCCGAAGATAAGCAGATGGACCAGAGAGTTGATGTCCGCGTTAGCCGAGTCGTTCACCTTGAAAGGATACTGCTCGCCTTGGGCGATGAGGCCGGCAAGGTCGGCCGCCGGAGTGAAGCTGGCCGGACCCTCGGGGAAGCTGGCGCCGGAGAGCGTGGCCTTGAGGCTTTCGCGCAGATCGACCGACTTTTCGATAAGAAGCACAAAACGCTCGGGGTCGAAATCCACATTAGTTAAAGTGCTGAAAAGCGCCTCGGCCACGAAGCGGTCTACTTGGGCGTCGGTTACGCCTTTGGCGCGAGCCGCCACCGCGACTTGGGAAAGGCCTTTTAGGCTGTAAGTAAGAAGATCTTGCAGAGCCGCAACCTCTGTGCTCTTGCCGCAAACTCCACCATTGGTGCAACCGGTGCCTTTTGCGGTTTGCTCGCATTGGTAACAGAACATCTCTTGCCTCCCTTGATTTTAGTGTTTTTGATTTAAGCCTGACGGAATCAATCCGTTACCTTAACTGGTATTTGAGTACCAGATTACCACAAAACCTGATCGCGTCAAGCCTAATTTTTCGCTTAGTACCAGTCTAAAGCAAAAAGCGGCGCCCCCTCTAGAGGAGCGCCGCTTTTATTATAGTAATAGTAACTAGTTATAAACCCTTTTGGGCCATGAAGTTCGCCAGGTCCGCCACCCGGCAGGAGTAGCCCCATTCGTTGTCGTACCAGGTCACCACCTTGGCCAGGTCGTTATCCATCACCTGGGTGAACTCCAGGTCCACGATGGACGAGTGGGGATCGCCCTTCAAATCCATGGACACCAGGTGGCCTTCGTCCACGCTCATGATGCCCTTGAAGCGGGCGGTGGCCGCCGCTTTTTTCAGCGCGTTCCTGAGGCCCTTGGTGTCGGTCTTCTTTTTTAGCACCGCCGTGAAGTCCACCACCGATACCGTGGGGGTCGGCACCCGCAAAGAGCAGCCGTCGAAGCGGCCCACCAGATCCGGGATCACCAGGCCCACCGCCTTGGCCGCGCCGGTGGTGGTGGGGATTATGTTCATGGCCGCGGCCCGGGCCCGGCGCAGGTCCTTGTGGGGCAGGTCAAGGATGCGCTGGTCGTTGGTATAGGAATGCACCGTGGTCATGAGGCCCTTGACGATGCCGAAGGCCTTGTGCAACACGAACGCCGGCGGGGCCAGGCAGTTGGTGGTGCAGGAGGCGTTGGAAACGATGTGATGCTTGGTCTTTCTGTAGTCGGTGTGGTTCACGCCCATCACCACGGTAAAGTCCACTTCCTTGCCCGGAGCCGAGATGATCACCTTCTTGGCGCCGGCCTGGAGGTGGGCGCTGGCCTGGGGGCCGGTGCGGAAGAGCCCGGTGCTTTCCACCACGATGTCCACGCCCATGTCGCCCCAGGGTATCTGGGCAGGGTCGCGCAGGGCGAAGCTTTTCACCTCGTGGTTGTTGATTATGATGGCGTCTTTTTTGGTCTTGACCTCGCCGGGGAAGCGGCCGTAGTTGGTGTCGAACTTGAAGAGGTGGGAGTTGGTCTCCACATCGTAGAGATCGTTGATAGCCACCACCTCCAGTTTATCGGGATGCCGCTCTATCACTGCTTTTAAGACCTGGCGCCCGATGCGGCCAAAGCCATTGATTCCTAGCCGAACCATTATCCTCTCCTCGGGTGTGAGTTGCCCCCGCCCTTGGTTAATTGGTGCAAGCCCCGGGCCGGGTAGTCAAGCGGCCGGGGCGATTCCCGGCCAGGCTTAATTGTCGTCTATGCGGTCTCTGTCCGCTAATAACAGATCATAATCCGTCTTGAGTGCTTTGTGCAAGCGCGCCTTGTCCAAGGCTATGGCGCTCAAGTTGGCGGCGGCCTCCAAAAAGGCGATGTCGTCCTTGGTAAAATTGCGCTTGCGCGCGGTATAGGCCCGGAGAACCCCGATGGCCTTTCCGTTTACCTTCAAAGGCACCACCAGCACGGAAACGATGCCCTCGGCCTTGGCGCGCTCGCCGTATTGCCAATTGCGGTCGGTGCGTACGTCCTCCAAATAGACCACCTCGCCCTTGATGGCGCGCTTATCCAGCCGGCTGCCGGAAAGGGTGACCTTGCCCTTGCGCAGATAGCCTTTGGAAAGCCCGTAGTAGGCGCCCATGCGAAGCTGGTCGTGCTTGGAGTCCAAAAGGCGCAGGCCGCAGGCCTTGACTCCCATGGCCTCGGCCACGCCGTGCACGATGCCATCCAAAACCTTTTCCGGTTCCAGGCTGGAGTTGATCAGCTTGGCCACCTTGTAGAGACTGGCGAAATAATTTTTTTTGTTGGCTGCCATGACACCATCCTTTCGTTTGAGAACTCCGGTGGCGTGCTTAGCTGCCATGTCCGAGGGTGAACGCCGCCGCGCGCGTCATGCTCCATCTATCCCATCTATATTAAGGGTAAAGGCCCGGCGGGCTTTAAGGCAAGCAAGATGCTGCAAAGGGTTGACGCTGCCCCAAGGGCCTGGATAATGTTGCAGGTCTTATAAAAGGCTGCGGGCGGCGCTGGAAGCCCCCGGCGGAGGCGGAATGAACCAGGAATCAACAGCAGCGGCCGCCAGCTTCAGCCGGCAGCTGGGGCCTCTCATGTTTTTGGTGGGCATCTTCATGCTCACCTTTTTGTCGCGCATCATCCTGGCCCCGCTATTACCTGCGGTGGAGAAAAGCCTGGGCATCAGCCATGCCCAGTCCGGGGCCCTGTTCCTCTATGTGTCCCTGGGTTATTTTGTTTCCCTTTTCAGCTCCGGGTTGGTGTCATCGCGCCTGGGGCACCGCCGCACCATCGTAATCTCCGCCCTGGCCGTGGGCCTGGTAATGGTGGGGCTCACCCAGGCCAGGAGCTTGGCGTTTTTGAATCTGGGCGCCTTCTTTATCGGCTTGGGCGGCGGGCTTTATCTACCCTCGGGCATCGCCACCTTGACCGGCCTGGTCAGCATCCGCCATTGGGGCAAGGCCCTGGCCGTGCACGAACTGGCGCCCAACCTGGGGCTTTTTTCCGGGCCGCTAATCGCCGAGGGCTTGCTGAAGACAGGCTCCTGGCAAGGGGTGCTGGGCTGGCTGGGTTTGGGCTGCTTGGCCTTGGGCCTGGTGTTTTGGCGTTGGGGCAAGGGCGGCGACTTTCCCGGGCAGCCCCCCAACCCGGCCAATCTCAAGCGGCTGGCCAGAGATATCAGGTCCTGGGCGCTGATGGCGCTGTTTGGTTTGGGCATCGGCGGCAGCCTGGGCGTGTACACCATGCTGCCCTTGTATCTGGTGACCGCCCACGGCTTGGATATGGCCTCGGCCAACTATTTGGTGGGCCTGTCGCGCCTGCTGGGCGTGGCGGCTTCGTTTCTGGCGGGCTGGGTCAGCGACCGCCTGGGCCCGCGCCGGGCCTTGGTCGGGGTGTTGGCCCTCACCGGCCTCTCCACCATCGCATTGGGGGTGCTGCCGCCGCCCTGGCTCTGGGTAGCCCTGTTCGTGCAGCCCTTGATGGCGGTTTGCTTTTTCCCGGCCGGCTTTGCGGCGCTTTCCAGTTTGAGCGACCCCTCCTTAAGGAGCCTCACGGTATCGGTGGTGGTGCCCATGGGATTTGTGCTGGGCGGGGGCGCGCTGCCAGCGGGCATCGGCTGGTTGGGCGAGCAGGCTTCCTTCCAAACCGGCATCGCCTTGTCCGGGGTTCTTTTCTTTGGCGGGGTTTTTTTGCTGCCGCTAATCAAGGTCAAGGAGCCTGGCGAGTAGCCAGCCGCCAGACAACGCGCCGCCGCGCCTTGCTTCGGGGAAGGTTTGGGCGATCTAGTTTTCCTTGATCACGCCTTGTACCTTGAATTTCTCTTTGACTTCCGCCTGGATCTTTTCGGCATCGGCCAGGCTGGCCAACGGAGTGATGGAGACCACGTACAATGTCTTGCCGTTCGGCCGCTCAAGCTTTTCAACCATCGCCTGGTAGCCCGCGCTTTTCAGCTTATCAGCAAAGCGTCCCGATTGAATGGGGCCCACGTAGACGCCCATCCTCACGCGATAGGTCTTTTTCCCCGGCGCGGCGGCTGGGGTTGGCTGAATGGTTTTGGCTGCGGCCGGCGGAGCTGCTTTAGCGGCGGCAGACTGGCCGCTTTGCCCTGGTGCCGCCGCCTCGGCCGGTTTGGCTGGAGCCTGGGCCTGGGAGACGGTCTTGGGTGCAGCCGGGACCGCAGGCTTTTCAGCGCCGGCCGGCACCTTGGCGGCGTCGCTGGGCATCGCTTGCGCAGGGGCGGGAGGCGTTGGCAAGGCCTTGGGTGGTTGCGCAGGCTGGGAGCCGGACTGGTCGGCAACGACCTTGATTTGCTTGCCCGGTTGGGCCGGGGGCGCGGGTTTTGCCGTGGCGGTCTTGGGCTCGGACTGAGCCGAGGGGCCAGCCGCCGGGCTGGGCTTTGATTCCAAATGCTTCTGCCACTGGGGCCACCCGAACGCAATCACCGCCACCAGCGCCGCGGCGGCGGCGGCGCTCCAAAGCCAGCCGCGAACTTGCCGGTCTTGCTGCTTCTTGGGGTTGGCCGGTTCCTCCATGATACGCGGTTTGGAGGGAAGCCGGGCCAGCAAACTATCCTTTACTTCGGCCAACTCGGGGTCGGCCGGGGCGTAACGCCCGGAAAAACCCAAGGCCAGACAAAGGTAGAAAATGGCCACCACATCTTGCGGAGCCTGATCCAAATTTTTAGCCAATTCGAAGAAACGGCGGCCGGCTTGCTGGGTGCTGTAAAACCGCTCTTCCAAAAGCGCTTGACGCCAGGCCGGGGTGTGCTCCCAACCCGAGGTGAGCACCACTTCGTCGGTAAGGGCCACCAGGGCGTAGTGAATTTGATGATAGGGTTCTACTAGAAGCGGGTCTCGCTTGGCCTGGTTCTCCATGCGCGTAAAGATGCCTAAAAGGTCGAGGCGCACTTCAGGCAAGGGGGGAGCGGCAGTGGAAGACGCTTTCTCCCGAAAACGTACAAGGTAGGTAAACAGCTCTCTAGCCAGCTCAAATAGAGTCAATGGCCAGGCCCCGGTCGGGTGGGTTTATTGCGCCAAAATCGGCGCGGTACATGTCCAAAAGAGGCGGAACAGGGGGGCCGCCTCTTTGCTTCCCGCCGATTACTATAGCACAATTGCGTCTTTTAAAGTCAAAGGGATGGATGAGCCTGACAAGCCATGTATATTATAAAGTATGGAAAAATCCGCGATGCCGGCAGCAAACAGCCAGGAAGAGGTCGGGAAAATGCTTTGACTCCTCATGGATCTAATCCGCTGGATACGGAATAAAATGACTGACCAGCAGAGTAAAGTCCTGCCTCCGGTTGCTCCTGAAAAGCAAAAAGCG
>CAZDRW010000078.1:0-10513 GCA_964507555.1 uncultured Desulfarculaceae bacterium | reverse complement strand
TACCGCTGTAAGAATTTCATCCGCAACCTGGTGGAGTTCAGCCGGAAATCCACCACTGAGTTCGAGCCGATCGCCGTCGATAAAATGATAAACGACACCGTGGCCTTGGTGAGAAAGCAGGCCAAGGACAACGATATCAACTTGCTGGTCGATAATTCGTTGAGCGAAGGCCTGAATAAAATCGCTGGGAACGAACCCCAGCTCAGGCATTTGCTGCTTCACATCATAAACCGCGCCTGCATGCAAATGTCGGAGGGCGGCGACCTTCATATCACCAGCCGGAACAAGATCAATCGGGTCGAGGTATTCATAACCAATCATAAAAACAGCGTGCGTTTCCTGGACCAGGAAGACGCCGTTGACGCCGATGAAAGCAACGCGCTGCATAGGCAACAAGAGAATGAAAGCCTGAGCATGGCGGTTTGCCGCAATATCGTGGCGCGGCACAAGGGCGTTATGGACTTCAGGCGCTCAGAGGAAGGCGCTTTTGCCTACCTCTTTCGTTTCCCCACTAACCTGCCCTGAAAGGAGAGGCCTTCCAGGATCAAACAATTTCGCCAAGAAGGCGGAGGTTTATTAGTTTATGGAGCAAGGGAAAATACTGGCCATTGATGACGAGTTGAACATCAGACGTTTGCTCAGAAACGAATTTTCGCTGGAAGGTTTCAGCGTGACCACCGCCAGCAGCGGCGAGGAAGGGCTCAGCTTGGTCGAGTCCCAGGATTATGACATTGTGCTTTTGGATATTAAGCTTCCCGGCATGAGCGGCATGGAGGTGCTGAAAGGAATCAAGGACCGCAAGCCCGCCTTGGAAGTGGTGATGATCACCGGGTATGGGGACGTCACCTCGGCGGTGGAGTCCATGAAGCTGGGAGCGCGCGATTATGTAACCAAGCCGTTTAAACTCCGTGAGCTGATAGCGCTGGTGGATCAGGTGATATGCCGCCACCACCCGTCTCCTGCCCCCGGGCCGGAAGCCAGCCCCTCCATATCGGATTCAGAAGCCATATACTGCGCCAGTTCGGTGATGCAGCAGCTTTACAAGGTGGTGGATAAGGTGGCCCCCACCGATAAAACCGTTTTGATCCAAGGAGAAACCGGAGTGGGCAAGGATGTGCTGGCCCGTCAAATCCATTATCAGAGCCCCCGCCGGGAGGGTCCTTTCGTCACTCTGGATTGCGGCATCCTGAACAACAATCTGGCCGAGAGCCAGCTTTACGGCCACACCAAGGGAGCTTTTTCCGGAGCGGCGGAGAAGAAGCAGGGCATCGTGGAGGCCAGCAACCACGGCACGCTTTTTTTGGACGAGATCGGCAACATTGATTTGGATATGCAAAAAAAGTTTCTCAGATTCCTGGAAACCAAGAAATTCAGGCGGGTGGGCTCTTCCAAGGAGGTGGAGGTCGACGTGCGCTTGATCTTGGCCACCAACATGGACTTGGAAAAGGCGGTCCGCCAGGGCTCCTTGCGCGAGGATTTGTTCTTCCGCATGAATCTGATCGCCATCACCATACCGCCTTTGCGGGAGCGCAAAGAGGATATCGCGATATTGGCCCAGCATTTCTTGAACGTGGACGCAGGCGCGCAAGCCCCCAAGAAGCTATCGGCCGAGGCCGTGAAATTGATGAGTGACTATGAGTGGCCCGGTAACGTTCGCGAACTGCGGTCCATGATCAACAAGGCCGCGCTGTTTGCCGAATCCCAACAAATCGCCCCCGAGGACCTGCCCTCCCAAATATCAGACCGAGGAATAGGAGACTTAAATCGCACCTTGAGCCTGGCGGAGATTGAAAAGGATCACATCATAGAGGTCCTGCGTGAGACGGGCGGCAACCAGACCGAGGCGGCCAACCTATTGGGAATAAACCGTAAAACCTTGTACAAGAAGATTAACAAGTACAATATCTTTTCCTAGCCGATCGCCGGTTAGCGGTGTGGCTTTTTGCCCCTTATCGCCCCGCTGGGAGCGATTCGCAATATATCTAATTAAATAAATCACATAACAGAAGCGATCCAGAAAAGAGTGGGGCGTTGCGAAACGCCGCCCTTTGGGCGGACCCGCGCTTCCGGCTGACCTCCGGGTGGGCCCGTTCGGAGATTGTCTGCCTAACATGCCGTAATTTAAAACTAAAACGTGGTAAGGCATCATTGGAAAACCGTCCCCCTGCGCTGGCTGGCGGCTGCGGTATGGGATTTGCTTTACAAAGGCGGGAAGTTTGCATCGAGTAGTCACACCATGGAAAAGCCGCAGTGTTCACGGCGGCAAACTAACTGGAACGGCCCGGGAGGTAAGACGGATTTATTTGTCGACGAATTATTTGGCCCGGACCGGGATATAAAACTTAACCGTTTGTCAACAATCGATATTTTGCTTTGGCCAGGAAGGGGGCTGATAACTTACAGGGACTAGCTTGAGGGGATGCATTGAGGGATTAGTTCACAGGATAGAACTCAGAAAACCAAAAGGCTTAAAAGCAATTATTCCGATGCGTTGGCACGGAAAACCGTCACATGAAGTGAGGGAGGGTTAAGTATGACGCAAAAAAAATCCAAGGTTTGGTTTGCACCTGCCGGTGCCACTAACTGGACCGAAAGCACAATATGCAAGGCTAAAGACCTTTTTTATGCGGCCGGGCTGGATAAGTGCATTGAGAAGGACGACTCGGTTGCGGTCAAGATTCACTGCGGTGAGTACAACCGCACCGCCTGTTTGCGTCCCGAGTTCGTGGCCGCCATTGTTGAGGAAGTGAAGGCTTGCGGAGGCAAGCCTTTTGTCACCGACACCACCACCCTGACCTACCATCTGTATAACAACCGTTGCACCGGTCAGATGGAGCAGGAGGGCGCCAACCGCCACGGCATGAACTGGGCCAGCCTGCAGGCGCCCTTTGTGATCGCCGATGGCTTCTATGGCGAAGACGACCTGCGGATTGATCTGCCCGAGGGCAATATCCTGAAAGAAACCTATATCGGCCGCGGGATCTATGAGGCCGATGCCATTATCAACCTGGCCCATGCCAAGGGGCATCCCATAACCGCCATGGGAGCTTGCATTAAAAACTTCGGCATCGGCGCCCAATCCAAGCGCGGCAAGTACCAGACCCACCTGGCCTTCTGGGGCGATCCCGAAGATCAAATCGGCTACCCCAAGGTGAACCAGGAAGCCTGCCGCGGCACCGCGTGCCCCTACGCAAAGATGTGCGAGGACTCCTGCCCGGAAGAGGCCATCAAGGTGAAGCCCGACGGCGTGGTCCTGGATTATGAAAAGTGCGCCCTTTGCTACTCCTGCCAGGTGACCTGCATGTTCACCGGCATGGAAGGCATCGGCTTCCGCGATGAATACTTCCCCCTGGCCCAGATCGCCATGTCGGACGCGGCCTTGGGCTGCATCAAGACCTTCAAGCCGGGCAAGATCGGCTACATGGCCTATGCCTTTGACATCGCGCCCGAATGCGACTGCTTCCCCTGGAACGGCATGTATGTGGCTCCTGACGTCGGGGTGTTCGCCTCCAAGGATCCGGTCGCCATTGACACCGCAGTGGCGGACATGATTGACAAGGCGCCCATAGGGCCCAATTCCGCAGCTGAACAATTGGGCCTGAAGCCTGGCGCGGACAAGTTCAAGGCAATCAATGCCTTCACGCCGCGCATCCAGCTCAAAGCGGCGGAGAAGATCGGTATGGGCACCATGAGCTACGAGCTGGTGACCTATGAGCCGGAGCTTAACCCCGAAAACATCAGCAAGTGGCAGATTCGCAAGATCCCCATGACCGTGCATCCCATGCGCCAGGTTTTGCAACACCATCATCTTGGCCGCGAGTTCGAGTTCGGCCGGCATGGCACTGTCAAGGCCTGGACCGAAGATTGGAAGCAGTTCGATCCCACGGCCTAGTTGAAAGCAATACCTGCTGGGGGGGCGGGCGCCGCCCGTTCCCCCAGTTGGCGGTTTAACAAAAATTCAACTCGAGCTAACCGGTGAAGCAGAGCTTCACAGAGAGAACCCTACGGACGCAGCATGGCAAAGGTTTACTGGATAAAAGGACGGTGCGCGAATTTGTTTGAGAGCGCCGTGGCTAAATCGGATGCCATTTTAAATATGCCGGAAATGGCCCGCCTCTTGGTGCCCGAGAAAAGCCTGGCCATCAAGATCAACATGACCGAGCTTGGTTATAGTCATTATCTATCTCCGGTGGTGGTTGCAACCCTGTTCGAAAAACTGCGGGACATGAGGGTCAAGGCAGTGGTGACCGACTCCTTGAGCCTGTTCAAGGGAGCGCGCGGTTCGGGCTACGATTGGATGAACACCGCACTTGTGCAGGGCTTCAGCAACGGCGAAACCTTTGACAACCAGCTGATGCTGGCCGACGGCTACACGGGCCAGGAGGGCAAGTTCTATACCGCCGAGGGCGAACGCTTGGGCGGGGTTGAATTGGGCAGCCTGTTCATCGACGCGGGAAACATCCTGGTGCTTTCCCACGTCACCGCCCATCCCCTGTTGGGGATGTCCGGGGCCGTGGCCAATCTGGGACTGGGCTTTCTCACCTTGCAGGGCAAGCTCCGGGTGCACGAGTGCCTGGACATGACCCTGGATCTGGAGCGCTGCGACGGCTGTGGAGTTTGCAGCCGTTATTGCCCCACCAAGGCTGTGGCCCGCCAGAACGGCCGCATTGCTTTTGACGAACGTGTTTGCAACTCCTGTCTGGGCTGTCTCCTAACCTGTCCCCAAGGCGCCTTTTCCGTGAAACCCGAAGGCCTGGCCGCCTTCACCGAGTCGGTTGCCGAGGCAGCGAACTGCGCCCGGCAAAATCTGAGGACAGGCGCCTTTTATGTGAATTTCCTTCACGCAGTGACTCCACAGTGCGTGGACAGTCCTTTTTCCGATGTTCCATTTTTACCTGATTTGGGAATGCTGGCCTCCGAAGACCCGGTTGCCCTGGATTGGGCTACCTATCAGATGAGCATACGCAGCCCCGGCTTGCCGGGGTCCATTGCGCAAGACCTGGGGGTGCTCGCCAAGGGGGACGACAAATTCCGGGCCGTCACCGGCCGGATCCCGGTGCCCCTTTTGGAGGCGGCGGAAAGCTTGAATCTTGGCAACCGTGAGGCCCAGCTGTTAATCGGCGCCTGAACCAAAGGGCGCATGAAAAAACCCCAGAACGCGGAGTCGCGCATGCATCACGATCAAGCCCATATTGAGTCCATGAAAAAACGCCATGGACCCATCCACGGCACCATGGACCACATTAATTACAAGATCGCCATCATCAGCGGCAAAGGCGGCGTGGGCAAGACCAGCGTGGTGGTTAACCTGGCCGCCGCCCTGCGCCGCAAGGACATGGAAGTGGGCGTATTCGACGCCGATGTGCACGGGCCCAGCGTGCCCAAGATGGTGGGCCTGAAAACCGAGATGCGCGACCTCCTGCACGGCTCCCACGGCATAGATCCGGTGCTGACCAATGAGGGGCTCAAGGTGATGTCGGTGGCCCTGATCTGGCCCACGGACATGACGCCCATCATGTGGCGCGGCCAATACAAGGCGCGGGTGCTGCGCCAGTTCCTCAGTTCCATCAAATGGCACGAGCTGGATTTTTTAGTGGTCGACCTGCCGCCGGGCACCGGCGACGAGCCCATCACCATCATGAAGTCCATTCCTCACCTGGACGGCATGATCGTGGTAACCACGCCCCAGGAGATATCCACCATGGTGTGCAGCCGGGCTATAAACGCGGCCAAGGAGCTGAACGTTCCCATTCTGGGGCTCATTGAGAACATGAATTCCTACGTGTGCCCGGACTGCGGGCGCCTGGAATATTTTTTTGGCAAGGGCCGCGGCGAAAAGCTGGCCAAGACCTTCAAGCTGCCTTTTTTGGGCGGCATACCGCTGGACGGTCAGTATTCCGAGGCGGCGGACGAGGGCACGCCTATTGTGTTTAAGAACCCGGAGTCCATCAGCGCCCAGGCCATGCTAAAGATAGCCGACGAGGTGATCGCGAAGCTGCCGCCTAGACCCAAGATTGTGCCCCGCCATCATCCTTATGAAGAAGATCGGGATCATCACTAACAGTGAGCCGGCCGCCTGTTGTACGGCCTGGGCTGACTCTATAGGCAAACGGAATTGGAGGAGAAGGAGAAACAATGGCTGAACGTCCAAACGTGATCGGAAAGGGGCCCGCCATGCTTAGAGAGATGGCAGCCCTTTGCAAGGAGATCGTGGGAAACCAGAACGGCCTGCCCGCCGACGCCGTGGACCAGGTAAAGGCGTCAATGGCCAAGTGCCTCAAGTTGGAGCCCATGGCTGTCCGTCCCTATGTCAAAACCGTGAAGGGGGCCGAGGTGATTTGGGATTGCAAGGAGATGGCCAGCCAACTGCAGCAGGCGGTCCAGGCCGGCGACGCCGGCAAGGCGAGCGAACTGGCCGCTGGCCTGGCGGAGCAAGCGGATTGGCTCAATAACAAGATCAGCACCTTTGTGGTGCGGATGACCTGATAGATGCTCAAGCCGCCTCCCGAAAATCTGATTTCTATGTTGGCTGTTCTGCAGATTATAGAGCAAAGGGATGGAACCGACTGTACTGGAACCTGCCATCATAGGCAACCCGGCGAGTTTCATTGCCATAGCTTGGCTCAGATGATCGGGCTCTCTTCAACGGGAGTCCAGGGTCGCATCAGAGAACTGCTGCGCCTGGGTTTCTTGGCGCGACGGAGAATTAAGAGGGAGAGCGGCACCATGTTGACCAGGTTCGTGATTACAGACAAGGGTAGAAGCGTTTTGTCGGAGTTCGGCTCATTAATAGAGGGAGTGGATAAGCCCGATGCCTCATCCCATAAATAAACCGGTGAGCGAGCTGATAAACCGGGCCGTGCCCTTGATGGACGCCTTCATGCGCGACCGCATCGACGAGGAGCAGTATGCCGAGGAACTCAATCGGTTGGATGTGGATAGCGTCATGGTGGCCTTTGAGGATGAGCTCAAGAAGGATGCACGGCTGGTCTACTATTTGGATGCCTTGATGATTCTATCCTCGTTGCAGCACGAGCTTCATTTTCAGGTGGCGGAGTATGGCGCCAACGTTGCCAAGGAAGATATGCGCAACCTGCAGGAGCTGGCGGCGAAATTCCCGAAGAACTGATCGCTGTAGCCTCGCCGGAGGGCGGCGCGGCTGAAAGGAGATTGATCCATGAAGCTTGAGGGCAAGGTAGCCATTGTCACGGGCGGTGCCAGGGGCAATGGGTTCGCCTCCGCCAAATTGATGGCCCAGGAAGGAGCCGACATCGTCATCGCGGATATCTGCGAAGATATGGCTACCATCCCTTATCGCATGTCCACCGTGGATAGCATGGGCCAGGCGGTGGAGGAGTTGAAGGGCCTGGGCCGCAAGGCACTGGGCATCAAATGCGACGTCCGCAAGGCCGACCAGGTCGAGGCCATGGTCCAGCAGACCATGGATGAGTTCGGCAAGATCGACATCCTGGTGAACAACGCGGGCAACTCCTCCATGGTGGCGGTTTCGGAGATGGACGAAGCGACCTGGGACGAGGTGCTGGACACCCATCTGAAGGGCACCTTCCTGTGCAGCCGTTATGTGGTCCCTAACATGATCGAGCAGCACAGCGGCAAGGTGGTGAGCATCTCCTCGGTGGGAGGCATACGGGGCTTCGGCCTGGGCGCCCACTATTGCGCGGCCAAGCACGGCATCATCGGCTTTACCAAGTCGTTGGCCATGGAGACCGCCGACCACAATATCAACGTCAACGTGGTTTGTCCGGGCACGGTCTGGACTCCCATGATGCAGGGCGTGGCCGAATACTTCGGCATGACCGAAGAAGACGCCAAGCCGCAGTTTCTGGCCGGACAGTCTTTCCAGGATCGCGAGATCACCCCGGAGGACATCGGCCGGGCGGTGCTCTGGCTGGTAAGCGAGGACTCCCGTTGCATAACGGGCAATCAGATCCTGGTGGATGCCGGCTGGACCTGCCGCGCGCCGTGATGAATTGAAGTGACCATGGTCCCTGCCCGCTGGCCGGGAAAGGCGGGTGGGGGCTTTCACCAGCGCGGCCGTTTAAGCGGACCGCCGGCCCATCCAGGCCAACCGGCCGGAATGAGCGCTTCGTGCTGAAGGACGGCAGGACCAAAAGATGGGCTGGAGCCAAAACAACTAAAGGAGGTTTTACCATGGATCTGGAGAAGGAAAGCTACAAGGATCAAGCGCAGGTCGAAGAGGCGACCCCGCGCAAAGAATCCGATCAGGAAATACCGCTGGTCCTGGATGATATCTGCATCGAGGAAATGGCGGTGGACGGTATCTGCGGCATTTACTAATCAAACTGACGGCGCTGGGTTTTCCCGCCCTAATCCGGCGGGAAGCCCAAAGCCGTTGGGAGCAAACATGTCTTCTCAGACGGCCATAACGCTCTGCCACGGCGTGCAGGTGCGCAATGAAAAATTCGGCCTTCTTTTTTACAGCTACCGGGGCCCCCGCCTCTACTTCGTGCCCACCAAAGACCTTTTGCAAGACAGCTATTTCGACGGCAGCCAAAGCGCCAGCAGCATGATCGATTCCATTTGCCGGCGCGATCAAAAAATGCCGCGCCTGTGGGTGGAAAAGCAGGTCGGCAACTTGTTGGGGCTTCTCAAGGATAAGGAGCTAATTAGTGAGCAATCAGTATGTTGATATGGGACTGTCGGCTCCGGTCAACGTCACTTGGGAAGTAACTTACGCTTGCAATCTGTCCTGCATCCACTGCGTATCGGATTCGGGCCGCAGGCGGCAGGGTGAATTGACCACCACCGAATGTCACCAGGTAATCGAGGAGTTGGCCGAGCGCCGCGTGTTCCAGATCAATATCGGCGGTGGCGAGCCCTTCATCCGGCCCGATTTTCTGGAGCTGATGGATCACGCCCATGAACGGGGCCTGGTCACCTGCATAAGCACTAACGGGACCTTGATCGACGACAAAACCGCGGACCGGCTGGCCCATGGCCTGGTGTACATGCAAGTCAGCATGGACGGCGCCACCGCGGAGTCCAACGACGCCATCCGGGGGCAGGGCAGCTTCGAAAAGTCGCTGGCCGCCTTGAAGCGCCTACGGGATGCCGGAGTCGAGGTGAGCATAAACACGGTGCTGACCCGCCTCAGTCTGCCCGAGCTGGATCAGCTGGTGGAGCTGGCCGCCTCGCTGGGCGCCAAGTTCCGGGTGTCCCGCTTCCGCCCCTCGGGAAGGGGCAAGTTGAATTGGGACCGGCTCAGCGTGCCCAATCATCAGATGATCGCCTTTTCCGACTGGCTGAGCCGGCACCGCAAGGTATCCACCGGCGATTCGTTTTTTTCGGTGGCGCACGAAGACCGCCGCAATTTGGGGCTCAACATGTGCGGCGCCTGTAAGTTGACCTGCTGTGTCTCCCCCCGGGGGGAAGTTTTTCCCTGCGCCTTTTTGCAAGAAGCCGAGTTCATGGGAGGCCGTTTGCCCGAGGACAGCTTCAGCGAAATATGGGATACCTCGCCGGTGTTCCACTCCTTCCGCCAGCTGGAGATCCGCTCCTGCGAGAGCTGCGACCGCTTTGATTTTTGCCATGGCGGGTGCCCGGCCATCGCCTATCACACCCAAAGAAAACTGGGCATACCTGACCCCGGCTGCCTGGTCAACTGCGTGACGGTGAAAAGCCTGGCCGGCCAGGGAAGAATTGGATGAATGAGCCGCATCTCCATGGCCGCTATGAACTCAAGTCGGGCGTTAAGCTGATTCCCGGCCCAGATGGCGGAATGGACCATGGAGTCCTGCTGATTCAGAATCCCCTAAGAGTGCTCAAGCTCAACCAGGCCGCCTGGCGGCTTTTGCAGCAATGCCAGGAGGGCCTCTCCCTGAACGATCTCGACCCCGGCGACGCCCGCCTGGCTTTCCTGGACCGCCTCTACCAAGCCGGCATTTTATGCTGGGAGCCAGGCCAGACCTATGAGCCTGTGGTAAGCGTGGTGGTGGCGGTCTACAACCGGGCCCGCGAAATCAGCGCCTGCCTGCAATCGCTTGCCGAGTTGGATTACCCCCAGGACAAGCTCGAGATCATTGTGGTGGACGACGCATCCGAGGATCACACTCCGGCAGTGGTGCGGCGCTATCGGACGCGTCTTCTGGTGCAGAGCCGCAACCAGGGCCAGTCGGCGGCGCGCAACAGGGGAGTCAAGGAAGCAAAGGGCGAGATCGTGGCCTTTCTGGACAGCGACTGTGTGGCGAGTGCAAGCTGGCTGCGCGATTTGCTGCCCTATTTCCTGGATCCCCGCGTGGGGGCGGTGGGCGGCTATGTGGACTCCTATTATCACCATAGCCGCCTCGACCGCTACGAGGAGGTCAAGTCTCCCTTGAACATGGGCCGGAAGCTCATGGTGGGGGTGGGGGTCAAATCCGATCTATACGTGCCGACCTGCAATCTTCTGGTGCGCCGACAGACCTATCTGGACATGGGGGGGCTGGACGAGTATCTGCGCATCGGCGAGGACGTGGATTTCTGTTGGAAGCTA
>CAZDRW010000077.1:1656-10526 GCA_964507555.1 uncultured Desulfarculaceae bacterium | reverse complement strand
ATAATGCATCCCATATTGTTTCAGCTCGGTCCTCTGACTCTTTACTCTTACGGTGCCATGTTGGCCATAGGGGCCGGCTTAGGGCTCATAGTTCTAACCAGGTTGGCCGCCTCCAACGATCTTGACCCCAACCGGGTGAGCAGCCTGGCCTTGTGGGTGCTATTGATTGCCATCGCGGGCAGCCGGTTGGTGTTTGTGATATTGGAGCCGGCGGCTTTTGTCAAAGCGCCCTGGCGGGTGCTGTTTTTTTGGGAAGGTGGCCTGGTTTTCTATGGCGGGGTGGCGGCAGGACTCATTACCGCAGTGCTATTGGCCCGCCGTTGGAAGATAGATCTGCTGCCGCTCATGGACTGCTTTGGTCCGGCCTTGGCTCTGGGTCAGGCCTTTGGCCGCATTGGCTGTTTCCTGGCCGGATGCTGCTATGGACTGCCCTGGGAAGGCGGCGCCTGCGCCGTGGTCTTCACCGATCCCCATACCTTGGCCCCTTCTGGCATTGCACTGCATCCCACCCAGCTCTATTCATCAGCCGCGCTTTTTGTTATTTTTGGGATCAGTCTTTTAGTGTGGCGCAAGCGGCGTTTTGCCGGGCAGGTATTTTTCACCTACGGCTTAATGCACGGCATGGCCAGATTAATAATAGAACAATTCCGGGGCGACTGGCGGGGCGAGGCTCTTATCTACAACCTAACCCCCACCGCGCTTTTTGCTCTAGGATTTGCCTTGTTCAGCGCGGTTATGCTGTTTTATCTCTCTCGCAGATCTCGTTGAAAAGGAGGTGGGCATGGATTTTCCTCCAGAGCTTAGCTACAGCCAGGATCATCTTTGGGTGCGGGACGAAGATGACGGCGAGGTTGTGGTGGGCATCACTGAATTCGCCCAAGACCAACTGGGCAAAGTGGTCTATGTGGATCTGCCCGAGGAGGGTGAGGAGGTTAGTGCCGGGGAAGAGATGGGAGCCATTGAGAGCGCCAAAAGCGTGAGTGACCTCATCTGCCCGGTTTCCGGCGAAGTGCTCGAGGTTAATGATACCTTGGCCGACACGCCAGCCGTCATCAACGAGGACCCCTATGGCGACGGTTGGCTGGTGCGGGTGAAGTTGGAAAAAGTCTTGCCTGATGATCTTTTGTCAGCCGAAGAATATGAAAAGCAGATCAGCCAGTAAGCGCTGGTGCTAGTGGAACGCGCCCCCCTTCTCGGGATGCGCTACAGGGGTGCCGCCAGGTTGGCTGCCTGATTATTATTCACGCAGGCTTTGCGCCCTTTGAATGGCTGATGTCGCCCTGGATTCTGGCTAGGGCCATCCCCTTTTTCCACATGACAAGGAGCGCGGCGCCGGTAAGCGGAAAGTAAGTGGCCGCCCAGATTAAAAGACTATAGGCTAAGGCTTGTTGCCCTCCGGCGCCGGCCATTATCAGGGCCCAAGTCACCGCCAGTTGAAAAGTCCCGATATAGCCTGGTCCTGCCGGCACCGCGGCCCCCAAGCTGCCGCCGGCCATGGCCATCGCAGCCAAGAGCAGGCTCAAGGGCAATCCCACCGCAGGCAGAAACAGCCAATATATCCCCAGAAAGACCAGCCATATGATTAGCGAGAGAAAAAGGATGGCAGGCAAGCCGTGGGTCCGGCCCAGCATGGCAAGACCCTGGTGAAAGGATGTCAGTGCGCTAATCGCTTTTTCTTCCAGTCTCCTGGATAATTTTCTGGCCACACCGGATACCAGCTTCAAGGTGCCTTGGGGCCAGCGCCACAGCGCCGCGGCCAAGGCCATTACGCCAAGATAAACAACCAGCAAACCGTATCCGGCGGCTCTAAGATAGCTTACCGTGAATACGCCGGCTTTGGCTTCAGGATTGATGAATAATAGGGCCAGGAACAAAACCATCAGAAGAACCAAGCCGTCCAATACCCGCTCCACCACAACGGTGGCAAAGGCGCTGCTGGCGGGGAAATGCTCCAAACGGCCCAGCGCATAGGCGCGCACCAGTTCACCTAAACGGGCGGGCAACATATTATTGGCGCCGAAACCGATGATGTTGGCCCAGAACAGGTTGGCCAAGTTGGTTTTTTTGACCGGGGCCAACATCAAGCGCCAACGTAGGGCACGCAACCAAAGGCTGATAGCCAGCAGAGCATTAACGCCAACAAAATAGAGCCAGTTGATGCCCTGGATGGTTTTCCATAATAAGGCGAAATCCAATTCGCGTAGCACCCAGAACAAACAGGCCAAGCTGATGGCCAGGCCGATTATCACTTGGCGTTTCATGGTCGGTCGCCTTCGGCAGCTTTTTGGAAACGGGCCAATTGCTTTTGGAAATAGTCCAGACGCTCGCGAGGGCCGGCTTGCAGGGCGGCCCGGGAAGCTGCCAGGGCTTTGCCATATTGACCGTTCACAAAATAAGCCTCGGCCAAGGTGTCCCATATATGGGGCAGCGGTGCTCGCTCGACGGCCGCTTGGGCTATAATTAATGCCTCGCGGGGCCTGCGCAGATCTTGCTCTTTGGCAGTAGCAAAAAGCCAGGCTATCGAGTTCAGTGCCTCTGGATTTTGGGGCGCCAATTGAACCGCCTTGGATAAATGACGGAACGCCTTGCGCTCGTCGCCTTTTTCTAAAGCCAAAACCCCCAACCCAAGGTGTATGTCCGGGTTCCTGGGATCGGCCTCCAACTTTTTTTCCAAAACGCGGGCCACCAACTGGCCACGCAAACCTTCCCCCAGGCTAAAATGGCTGGAGGCGAACCCCAGGGTGCTGATGGCGATCATGGCGGCCAGGTACCAGACGAGTCCTTGCCGGAGACGTCCGGCGTGGGCCTTGATCATATCCGGTTTGGCTTCGGCCCTTTGCAGATAATCCACGCGCTGGGCCACCGAGAAATGATGCCAGGAGGGCACGTCCCTTGTGTCGCCGGCGAGTCTGGCCACCTTTTCCAGGGCGCTGGCCAGGGGGCCGGCCGAGCCCATGAGCTTGAGCCCGTATAAATCGGCCTGGCGCTCGAAATTGCGCATGAAGTAGCCCATTATGAAGCGCAGATAAATTATAAGCAGCGCCACCAGAGGCAAGGCGATGAGAAGGCTGAATATGGCTCCGCCGGGGTTGTCTTTGCTGAAAAACTCGGCTCCCCAGCCGGTGCCGGTCAGCCAAAACAGCAATAGGTTTAGTCCGATGGAGATGGGCCCGGCCATGGCATAGGCCAAGACAAAGAAGCCTAAGAAAAACATCAAATATAAAACCAGATGCCGGTGGCGGACATGGCCCGCCTCGTGAGCCACTACGCCGGCCAATTCTTCCGGAGTGGTGGCTTCCACCAAAGCCGGAGTAAGCAGCAGGTAGCGGAAGCGGGGCGCCACGCCCAGAATGCCGGCGGTGATTAGGCGGCCTTGCATGATGGGCCAAGTCAAGACGGCGCTCACCCGAACCCCGGCCAGGGAAAGAATCCTCTCGGCCAAATCGCGCACCGGATCTTGGGGCCAAGCGCGGCAGCCCCACCAATAGCGCACCAGCCAAGGGAAGAACAGGGCCATGAGCGCCACGAAACACGCCAGGAAAACCAGATCGCCGGGATCGGAATCAAGCCAGGCCCGGGCGCTGGGCCAGAGCAGTTGCATGAGGTCCCTTAAAACCACCACGGCCAGCCAGGGGAAAACCACCGGCGCCACAAAGCGGGCTTGTCCCCACACGAACTGCGGCAGGGTCAGGCTCTGCTGGAAGAGCCGTTTTTCCAGAGGATAGGTTGCGCTCCAGACCAAGGTCAACAAGGCGAAATAAAGCACGACCGCGCAGAGGCCGGAAAGAGTCTCAGAGGATGCAATCACCCGGATGCCTATCAAATGGGCTTTTAGGTCAAAAAGAATGGTCATGCAAGCCAGGGCCGCCACGGCCAAGGCGTGAAGTTCGGTTATGGATCGGCGTCCCAACTTGGCTGGATCGGCGGGCGGCCGAGGACCAAAGGCGCGCCCCAATACCATAAGAACCCTTAGCCGGGCCACCACCCATAAGAGCAGCATGGCGCTCAGACAGGCGACGGCGGTTTCCCAGGGAGCCATTTCCGGAGTTGATGGGCGATACGCCTCCCAGACCACCATAATCAAGATGAAGGCGATTATCTGGGAAAAAAGCACGGGCGACTCCTCTGTACGAGGGGGAAGGGTCCTGGACAGGCGGGGCCCGGAAGGATGATCCGCCCGGGCCCCTAACCTGAGTATGATCTTGTGGCGGAGAGAGAGGGATTCGAACCCTCGGAGGAACTTGTCGCCCCTCACTCGCTTAGCAGGCGAGCACCTTCGGCCTCTCGGTCATCTCTCCGCGCGCCGAAATTTTATGTCAAGCGCCCCCGCACGGCCAGAGTTTGGGCGGCATGCCGGGGCCTATTTTAGCTTTGGCGGAGGGAGTAGGATTCGAACCCACGGAGCATTGCTGCTCAGCGGTTTTCAAGACCGCCGCCTTCGACCACTCGGCCATCCCTCCATTGCGCCGGCCATTGGGTGCCTCGCGCCGATCGGCCAGCAGCGGCCTCCAAACATCCCGCGGACTTGCCGGCCCTTGTCCCACAGGACCATGGGGGATCCTCGGCATTATCTACCACCCGCCCCTATAAGCGTCAACCGTTTAGCAACCTTGCCCCTGTTTAAGATAAATTGGCAAGGCCCCCGCCAACGACTGGCGATCATGAACAAAAAAACTGCTATTAAAAAAGTAGGCTTGCTTTTTGGTGTGAAGAATGTGTTAAAAATAATGCCATTGCTTCGATGGCTGGCCAGTGGACGTATTATAACTTAGTGGTATATTTCATTAGTTATATAGTTATGCCAGTTGGCGGCAACCAGCTTGCCCAAACTGGAGGAAAGGGGGGGATGTGGCTGCGGCAGCCCTTAAGCGCCGCAACCCAGACCCGCCCTTTTCCTTTTATGATGGGGATAGGATAGGGATTTGGTCGGCGATAGGCAGCTGGGGTTAACAAATAAAAGACAGCTTTATAGGCCATCAAACGGAGGAGTCACAACCATGACTTCAAACAAGGCGCCCAACGTTAGTGGCGTGGAGAGTTCGGGCCGCCGCACAGTCAACAGCCTGTGCGGCATGTGCGCCGTGCGCTGTCCCATCCAGGTGGAGGTGGAGGACGGCCGCGTTAAGTGGTTGCAGGGCAACCCCAACGACAAGGCCATGGAAACCAGCCTTTGCTCAAAAGGCGCCGCCGGTTTGGTCATGGAGTACGACGATGAGCGGCCGCAGCATCCCTTGATCCGCACTGGCGAAAGAGGTACGGGCCAATGGCGCCGGGCCAGTTGGGACGAGGCGCTGGATTACGTGGCCGGCAAACTCAAGGAAGTCATGGACGAATATGGCGGCAAGGGCGTGGTTCTTTCCGACCGCGGCGGGCCTTTTACCGATCTTACCAAGAGCTTTCTTAAGGCGCTGGGTTCGCCTAATTATTTCAACCACGATTGCACCTGCGGCCGTAACGCCCATCATGCCACCCAAAGCCTTTTTGGCATGGGGCGCACCGGCGCGGTTTATGACATCAAGAACACCAAGCACATTGTGCTTTACGGCCGCAACTTGATTGAGGCCCTGCAAGTCAAGGAAGCCAAAGAGTTCATCAACGCCATGTCGGCGGGCGCCAAGTGCACTTATATTGATCCGAGAGCCACCCTGACCGCATCAAAGGCCACCCGTTTCTGGCAAATCCGCCCCAACACCGAATATGCCCTCAATCTGGCCATGATCAACCATGTGCTGGAGGAAAAACTATATGATGCCGAGTTCGTGGATTGTTGGTGCACCGGCTTGGATGAACTCAGGCAAGCAGTGCGGCCCTACACCTAGGAATGGCAGGACCAGCACACCGGCATTCCCGCTGATGAGGTGAAAGCCTTCTTAAGGGAAATAGCCGCGGCGGCGCCCCGGGTCATGTTCCACGCCGGTTGGATGACGGCCCGGCATAGCCAAAGTTTTTACACCAGCCGCACCAGCCATATTTTGAACGCCTTGTTTGGCGCCATAGAGACGCCGGGCGGGGTTTGCCTTAGTAAAAAGGCCGCCGACGCCGGCAAAAAGGATATCAAGTCCCTGGCGGGCCGCATCCCCAAGGTCGAGGAAAAACGCGTTGACGGCTTGGGCTGGAAATATAAGCACTGGGACACCGGCCCGGGTCTATTGCATTTGCTTTTCCCGGCTATAGAAAGCGGTGATCCCTATCCCGTGGGGGCCTATATCGTCTACCGCCACGACCCCATGACCGCCTTGCCCGATCCCGATGAGCAGAAACGCTATTTTGACAAACTCAAACTCATAGTATCTATAGACGTAAACTACTCCGAGACCGGTTGGTACTCGGACGTAATCCTGCCGGAATCGACCTACCTGGAGAGGGCCAATATCATCGCCAGCAAGGGAGGCCTCAAACCCAGCTTCCAGATGCGCGATCAATGCGTGGCTCCGCGGTTCGATTCGCGCCCGGCCTGGTGGATTTTCCGGGAATTGGCCAAGCGCCTGGGCGTGGGCGAATACTTCGACTTCGAGACGATCGAGGAGATCTGGGATTACCAGCTTGAAGGCACCGGGGTCAGCTTGAAGGATCTTCGGGAGAAAGGCCTGGTATCCCTGGCCGCCAAACCCATATTGTGGGACCGGGCGGAAGGATTGAAATTCAAGACGCCTTCCGGCAAGATCGAGTTTATCAGTCAGAAGCTCACCGACGCCGGCCTGCCCTCCATCGCACCCTTCCAGCCACCCAAGGAATTGGCGGAGGATGAGTTCCTCCTCCTGTTCGGGCGCAGCGCGGCCCATAATCACGGCCACACCATGAACAATCCCTTGCTTCACGAGCTTTCGCCGGAAAATGCCTTGTGGCTGCATCCTGACCGGGCCTCGGAACTGGGCATAGGCGATGGGGATTTGGTGGAAGTGATGAGCGACGGATACAGCGCCAAGGGCAAGGCCAAGGTAACGCCCTGGATTCACCCTGATGCCGCCTTCCTGCTTCACGGATATGGCCGCACAATACCTCTGCAAACCAGGGCATATCAAAAAGGCATAGCTGACCAGCGTTTACAAAAGGGGCTTTTGACAGTATACGACCCAGCCGGCGGCGGCAATGTCTTGACCGAATGCACCATCCGTGTGCGCAAGGCCTAGGAAGATAGGAGCGGCGACATGAGTAAATATTTCCTGCTGCAAGATTCAGAGCGTTGCATAGGCTGCCAGGCCTGCGAAGTGCACTGCAAGACCAACAAGAGCCTGAGCGTGGGGCCGGCTCTCTGCCAAAACATGAGCGTGGGTCCGGTGGAGGTGGGGGGGGTTCCCCGGGTGCGCTTCGTGTTCATGCCCTGTTTCCATTGTGAAGAGCCCTGGTGCCTCAATGTCTGCCCGTCGGGCGCGATTAAGAAGCGCGATGCGGACGGCATCGTCTATATCGAGCCGGCGCTTTGCATCGGCTGCAAGAGCTGCATCACCGCTTGTCCTTGGGGCGCCTGCCAATGGAATCCGACCACTAGCAAGGCGGTCAAGTGCGATTACTGCAAGGACCGAGTGGACCAGGGACAGAAGCCTGCCTGTGTCACCAAGTGCCTGACCCAATGCCTGCAATTCGGTGAGGCCACCAGGCTGCCAGACCACCGTCGGGAGCGCTTCGCCAAAACTGTAGCGGCCGATTCCTTCAGCCTGAAAGACATGCCGGCAGGCCGTTAGGGCTCAACTTGGCACAGGAAACGCTGCCAGCGTTTCCTAACGGTAAGGTTGTTTAAATGGAAGCCTACACCACTGGACTATCCCTCATGTTGGGGCGGTTGCTCACCTCCTGGTGCCAGGAGTTGGATTCGGCCACGGCAGAGCGCTATCTGGAAACCGGGGGGTTTCAGGGCTTAGTACGTGCCGCCCGCAATCCGGCGCTGGAGGTTATCGCGGAGTTGCGCACCAGCGGGTTGCGCGACCGGGGCCCTTCGGTGGAGCCGGTTTATTTGACCTGGCAGCGGTTTTCCCGCCAGAGCGCTTCCGGAACCCTGGTTGTGGACGCCTCACAATCGGACCCCCGGGCGCAAAACGGAGCCATGCTGTTGGGAAGTAACCCCTTTGGCCTGCTGGAGGGGCTCCTGGTTGCGGCCCATACCTTTAGCACCTCGAAGGTTGTAGTACTTCTGCCCAGCGAACTGGCTGGTTACGAGGCTGATCTGCTTAACGCCTTGGAGATGACCGGCTATCTGGCCATGAACCTGGAAAAGGACTTAAAAATTGAAATCAGGCGGGATGCCTCGCCCTCCATTTGGGATCAAGGCCAAGGGTATGAGCAAGAGGGCCAAACACTGGTCCACAATCTGGAGACTTGGTATCACATCGCCCTCATCATGTCGTTGGGGGCTGAGCGCTATAAGGTCCTGGGCCAGGAGGGCCACATCGGCACCTGGCTTTTGACCATTGGCGGCGCTGTGGCCAAGCCTGGCTTGGTTGAGGTGCCTCTGGGCGGCCAGCTCTGGAAAGTGGTGGAATCTTTGGCCGGCGGTGTGGCCAAAAAGGCCGAAGCCGTGGCGATTTCCCTGGATGGGGGCATGGGCGGCTTTTTGACGGTCGAAGCTGCTGCAAACTTGCCGTTGGCCCCCGAGGAGCTGGCTGCGGCCGAGGTGACCAACAGCCCTTCAACGGTTTGGGTGATGGAAAAGGGGGCCTGCATGGTGGACATGACCCGCCGCGCCCTCTACCGCTGGTGGCGGCTTACAGGCGAGGGATCTTCTGCCCAGCGCCAACTGGTCGCCCGCAGCTTACGCTTGGTCACCGAGGTGGCAAGAGGTAAAGGCCGGCCTTCTCATCTGGACGAGTTGGCCGCTACCGCGTCAGAGTTGGCGGCGCGCAGGCTACGGGCGGCATGGCCGCTGGCCAGCAGCA
>CAZDRW010000077.1:0-1646 GCA_964507555.1 uncultured Desulfarculaceae bacterium | reverse complement strand
CGCGAGCAATGGATGCAGCACATTGAAGGTCGGGGTTGCCCTTCCGGCTATTGCCTGTCCCGGCCGGCGGCGCCCTGCCACGGCACTTGTCCTGCCAATATCGACATCCCGAGTTTTCTATCCGAGATCGGGCAAGGCCATTACAAGAAAGCCGCCGGCTTGATCAGCAAGGACAATCCCCTGCCCTACTCCTGCGGCCTGGTTTGCCCTGCGCCTTGCGAAAGCCAATGCCTGCGTGGCGAAATGGACGGTCCCATCCACATCCGGGCCATGAAGGCGGTTGCGGCCAAGCACGCTTTAAATGAAGGCGGCTATCCCAAGCCCCACAAATCCCGAGACAGTGGCAAAAAGGTGGCCGTGGTGGGCAGTGGTCCCGCTGGCATCGCTTGTGCCTATTACCTGGCGCTAAAAGGGCACCGAGTGACGGTGTATGAGGCCCAGGCTGAAGCCGGTGGCATGTTGCGTTACGGTATTCCGGCCTACCGGCTGCCCCGGGAAATCCTGGATGAGGAGTATGGGCAGCTGACCCGGCTGGGCATCGAGGTGGTGACCAGCGACGAAGTGCAAAACGTGCAGCAGCTCAGGGATCTGGGTTATGATGCCGTCTTCCTGGCCTTGGGCACCCAACTCAGCCGCATGATTCCCATCGAAGGTGTGAATCTGCCTTTTGTGGTGGGCGGATTGGATTTCCTCAAAGATGTGCGCGGCGGCAAGAACCCGCAGGTGGGGCCGCGCGTAGTGGTGGTGGGCGGAGGCAACGTCGCCATCGACGTGGCCCTTTCCGCCGTACGCCAGGGCGGCCACCGGGTGGACATGTTCTGCCTGGAAAAACGGCGGGAGATGCCGGCCAGCGCCCATGAAGTGGAACAAGCCTTGGCCGAGGGCGTGGCCATCAACAATTCTTGGGGCCCGGTCAAGGTTTCCGGCGACAGCGTGGTGACCTTCCAACGCTGCACCCGCGTATTTGATGAACGCGGTCGTTTCAGCCCCCAGTTTGATGCAGAGCGACTGTTCAACATCAAAGCAGATACCGTTTTGTTGGCTATCGGCCAAGCCACCGACTTGGCCTGCGTGGAGCAGGGCAGCTTGGTGGAAACCGAGCGAGGTATGATCTGCACCGACGATAACTTGGCCACCCACGAGGACGGCGTTTTCGCCGGTGGCGACGTGGTGCACGGTCCCCAGACCGTGGTGATGGCGATCCGGGCCGGCAAGCGGGGCGCTGCGGCCATCGACGCCTATCTAAGGGGAGGCAAGATAGACCCCTCTGTTGGTACGCCTATCCGACGGGAAGACGCCGCCACCTTGGATGTATCCGCCGAAAAACGCAGCAGCACTCGCCGAGCCGACATTCCCTATGTGGATGTAGAAGACCGGCGGGGTAATTTCCAGCACATCGAATTGGGTCTTAGCGACGATATGGCCTTTGATGAGGCCAGCCGTTGCCTGCGCTGTGACTTGTGCATTGGCTGCGGGCTGTGCCAATTGGTGTGCAGCGAGGTGGGGGCCGAGGCCTTGCGTCTGCAGGACACCAAGGCCGACCGTTTGGCGTTCAATGACTTCACCAGGCCATCGACCCGCTGTATAGGGTGCGGAGCCTGTCACCAGGTTTGTCCCACCGGGGCCATAAAAGTTCAGGACAAGGG
>CAZDRW010000076.1:0-10575 GCA_964507555.1 uncultured Desulfarculaceae bacterium | reverse complement strand
AAGGGCATGGGTGACACTGTCAAGCCGTTTGACCTGACCATGGATCAGATGGGACTGGGCTGGCTAAACGCGTTGGCCAAGCGTCTGCGGGAAAAAGAGGACCGGGATCTTGCCTTCGAGCACCAAGGCGAGCGCTACCTGGCCACCCTGGCGGATTTCCCCGCGGTCTTTGCCAAGGGCTGGAAGATCATCCTTGTGGTGCCGGAAGATGATTTTATCGGCCCTTTGAAGCAGACCAACTACGAGACCCTTTTGTTTACCATGCTGGTGCTGGCCGTTTCCCTATGGCTGGGGGCAGTGCTGTCCAACAGCATCGCTCGCCCCATCCTGCGCCTGATCGTCGAAACCAAAAAGATAAAGAAGTTCGAACTGGACGGCGAGCTGGAGATCAAGACTCACATAAAAGAAATCCAGCAGATGCAAGAGGCCTTCGCCGGCATGAAGGCCAGCCTGCTTACCTTTACCAAGTTCGCGCCCAAGGAGGTGGTGCGCCAGGTGGTGGCTCAGGGAGGGCAAGCGGTTTTGGCCGGCGAAAAGCGCCAGGTGACCGTGCTCTTCTGCGACCTGCGGGGCTTTACCGGCTTTGCCGAGACGACCGCGGCCGAGGTGGTGGTGGGCATCCTTAACGCCCACTTCGATGAGATGGTGCACATAATCTCCCAACATCACGGCTTTGTCTGCGACTTCCTGGGCGACAGCGTGTTCGCGGTGTTCGGGGCCCCGGTGGCTGATGAGGACCACGCCAGGCACGCGGTGGAATGCGCCCTGAAGATGCAGCTGGCCCGCCGGCGGCTGGACCGGGAAACCGCCGCCCGCGGCATGCCGGCTCTGGAAATGGGCATCGGAATCAACAGCGGGACTTGCGTGGTGGGCAACATGGGCAGCCAACTGCGCATCAAATACGGAATAGTGGGCCATGCGGTGAACCTGGGAGCGCGCATCGAGTCATTCAGCCTCGGGGGCCAGGTGCTCATATCGCAAAGCACCCATCACGCGGTTGAGCGGTACTTCGCTAGCGAAGGCCCCTTTAGCGTGGAGGGAAAAGGAGTAGGCGAGCCCATTCTGCTCTGGGAGGTACGTAGCAGCCGCGAGGACCCGACGCTGACCCTGCCCTTGCCAGTACCGGACCTAACCTCGCTGCCTCTGCCGCTAAAGGCGATGCTGCGTCTGGTAAAGGGCAAGGCTATCGACCCCGAACTTTACCCGGCGGCCTTGGATATGCTCTCCCCGAGCGGCGCCAGGCTTAAGCTCGAATTGGAGCTGCCGGTGTTTGCAACCATCCAACTCCTGCTGCCCCGGGACGACGGCCAGCCTCTGTTAGTCGACGCCCGGGTAGTCGCCGCTCCTAGGGGGGAACCGGTGCTGGTAAAGTTCTCGGGCCTGGATGCCAAAACCCGTGCGGAACTTGCCGGGCTTTTAGAAGCTTTAGGCCAAGGCGGCCGGTCCGAATCCTAGAAGCAGGCTGCAGGGGCGTCTCTCAGCACACCGCGCTTTTCTCATTGGAAAGATGGGGCCATGCGGCATTTAGCGATCCTTACATACTCCTTGACAGACACAGACATAGGATTGCTTAATAATTATTAAGCTATACGCTTAGATTCCGCCAGTTACTTACGTCTGCCCCGTCCCCATCTCTTAGCTGTTCCAGACGTCGGTTTCATCATTTATAATTAATGAGGCGGATAGTTAGCATCTAGCCGAGCGAGGGAGACTGATATGAGCCGCGCCAATTACAAAATAATTAGCTTGGGGTTCTTGGGAATTATTATCCTGTTGATGCTGGCGACCAGTGCCGGCGCCGAGGAAATCGTAATCGGCAGCGTACGCAATGTGAAAGGCGCTGCCTTTCTCGTGCGCAACAAGCAAATCATTCCGGCTAAGCCCAACCAACAGATCATGCTAAATGATATTCTGCGTACCGGCCCGGACGGAAGCCTGGGGGTCATTTTGCGTGATGACACCGTGTTGTCCCTGGGGCCTAACAGCGATTTTAGCCTAGACGAATTCGCGTTCTCTCCGGTGGAGGACAAGTTATCCTTGGTGGGCAAGATGACCCGAGGCACCGCCACCTTCCTCACCGGTAAAATCGGCCAAATGCGGCCGGAGGCGGTACGGGTCAAGACACCGAACGGCACCATCGGCGTGCGGGGCACCCAGTTCCTGGTGCAGGTGAACGACCAGTGAGCAGGAAAATGGCCATGGGAAAACGGGCTGTATGGCTGGGGCTTGTCTTGGTGTGGCTGGCTCTTTTAGCCGGTTGCTCACCAGGCAGTGTCGTGGTGCTGATACCCGACCCCAATGGCAAGGTGGGTAAGTTGACGGTTAGCAATCAAGGAGGCAGCCAAGTCCTGGAAAAATCAGGCCAGGCCATCTTCATCAGGGATGCCCAGACCCCCCCGGAGGCGCCGGTGGTGATGGAGCAAGCCGAGATACAGAAACGATTCGGCCCAGCTCTGGCCGCCCGGCCCAGCCCGCCGGTCCATTTTATTCTGTACTTTTTTTCCGACTCCACCAAGCTCGTTAAATCTTCTAAAGCCCTTTTGCCTCAGGTCATCTCCGCGATCAAGCAACGGGTCTCCGTCGATGTGAGTGTGGTGGGGCACTGCGATACTACAGGCGGCGACATCTATAATCTGCGCTTATCGCAGAGAAGAGCTATGGCGGTAGCCAAGATATTGACCGCAAGTGGCGTTGATCGCAAAACCCTAGAGATAACCTCTCATGGCAAGCGGCGTCTTTTGATTCCCACGGCCGACAATGTAAGAGAGCCTCGCAACCGTCGCGTGGAGGTCACGGTAAGGTAAGTGAGTCAAGCCGCCCCAAACATGATCAGCCGCCCGCTCTTTTCGGACAACAGGCTATTGATCGCCTCCATAGGGGTTCTGGTAACAATATTAATGGCCGCCATCTATATTTGGCAGCCAACTTTCCTGGTCTTTCTGAATCACAAGACCTATGACACCTTGCTCCGCTTTGTGGGACAGGCCGAGCCCTCGGGCCAAGTCACCATCGTGGACGTTGACGAGAAAAGCGTAGTCCGTTATGGGCAGTGGCCTTGGCCCCACTACCGCCTGGCCCGCCTGCTCAAAACCATCAATGAGCTGGGAGCAAAGTCCGTAGCGGTGGACTTCCTGCTCTCAGAGCCCGACCGCACCTCTCTCGCGACTATCCAAAAAGAGATGGCCCGTGAGCTGGGGGTTCAGGTCAGAATAAACGGCATCGATTCCGAACAAATGGACAATGATCGCCTCCTCACCACGGCCATTGAAAATGGGCCCTTCATTTTGGGGCTTAAGTTCTCCTTCGACTCGACGGTGCCTGAAACCCAGCAAGACTGCATCTTAAAACCTTTGACGGTCATGCGCAGGACACAGTCTTCCAAGCGCCCTGGACTCAACTCTTGGTTTCGGGCCAGCGGGGTGGTTTGTTCTATCCCGCTCCTGGCAAAGGCGGCCAAGCGCCAGGGCTTTTTAAACGTGGGGCTCGATTTTGACGGGGTGCTGCGCAAGGCCCCTCTGCTGATTGAATACCAGGGCCGATACTATCCCAGTCTGGCTTTAGCCGCCTATCTGCAACTGCACGGCCTTAATCAGGTGGTGGTACACCTCTCTGAACTGGGGGCTCAAGCAGTGCAGGTGCGCGACAACCTGATACCTGTGGACGCACGTACTAGACTGCTCATTAATTATCGGGGTCCCAGGGATGCCTTTAGGGTCGTCTCTGCCATGGACGTTTTGCAGGGTCAAGCAGACCGCCGAGACATAGAGGGCAAGGCGGTGGTGGTGGGCATCTCGGCAGCCGGGCTCAAAGACCTGTTGGCCACGCCCATAGCCTCCGACAATAGCGGCGTGGTTATTCAAGCCAATTTACTGGACAACCTTATCCAGAGGGACTATCTGTCAAGCCCCGCTTATACTCCTGGGCTTGAGATGGGGCTGATCTTGCTCTGCGGCCTGATATCGGCTTGGCTATTAACCAGACTGCGCGCCCTGGGCAACCTGGTTTTGGTTGGGGGCGGCGCAGTGCTGGTGTTTGGGTTTTCTGCCTGGTCGCTCAAGCAATATGGCCTGTATTGGTCTCCTCTTTGGCCCTTGCTTACCCTGGCGGCGAATTTCTCCCTGCTCAACTTGGCGCGCTTCCGGCAGGAGGAGAAGCAAGTTAAGAGCCGCACTTTGGAACTTGCCAATACCGTGACGGCTTTGCGCAAGGAGGCCTCTGAGCGAGAGACGGCAGAGGAAGCGCTTGCGGTATCCGAGGAGCGGTTCCGGGTACTGAGCGAGGAATCTCCTTTGGGGATCAGCGTGGTCGACGAAAATGGAACCTATGAATACCTCAACCCCTCCTTTAAAAAAATGTTTGGTTACACCCTTGCCGACCTTCCCACGGGCAAGGATTGGTTCAGGTTGGCTTTCCCCGACCCGGACTACCGCCATGAGGTTATCGCAGCCTGGCTGGAAGATGTTTCCAGCCACCAAGAGCCAAAATACAGGGCGCGCACTTTCGAAGTCACCTGCAAGGACGGTAATATCAAGACCATCCTGTTCAGGCCGGTGACCATTCCCAATGGAAAGCAGTTCATTTTGTACGAGGACATCACTGAACGCATCATGGCCGAACAAGAAATGCGTTTGTTGGAGGAGAAATTCTTTCAATCCCAGAAAATGGAGGCCCTGGGGGTGCTGGCTGGCGGCATCGCCCACGACTTCAATAACGTGCTTCAGGCTATCTCGGGATACGTGCAACTGATGCTGGCCGCCAGGGATAACAGCAACATCAGCGCCGATCGTTTGCAGAAAGTTGGACAGTCCGCCGATCGCGCCGCCGGCATGATCAGGCAACTCATGACCATGGCCCGCAAGGTGGAAACCAGATCCGAGAAGGTTAACCTCAACCAGGAAATTGAGCGGACGGTTGAGATCTTGGAGCATACCCTGCCCAGGATGATCTCCATCAGAACCCATCTCGAGCATAGACTGCGATATATAAACGGCGATCCCGGGCAGGTGGAGCAGGTGCTTTTGAACCTGGCCACCAACGCCTGGCATGCCATGCCAAAGGGTGGCCAACTATCCTTCATCACCAATAACGTCACCTTGACGGCTGAAGACTGCAAGACTCTTCCCGGCCTGCAGCCCGGAGAGTACGTGAGACTTCGAATCAGCGATACCGGCCAAGGCATGACAGAAGAGGTCAAAGGCCATATCTTTGAACCCTTCTTCACCACCAAGCCATCAGGCAAGGGCACCGGCTTAGGCCTCTCCACGGTTTACGGCATCGTCACCAACCACGCCGGCCAAATCTTTTGCCTGAGCGAACCCAAGCAAGGCACAACATTCACTCTTTATTTCCCGGCCTTGGCCGGGCGGGATCATCTGATAGTTGAGCAGGACTCCGAACCGGCCAAGCCCCTCGGCGGCAGTGAAACTATTTTGGTGGTGGACGATGAGGAAGTCATTCTGGATTCATGCCGGGAAGCTCTGGAAAGCGTCGGATACAAGGTGCTCACGGCCAATAGCGGTGAAATGGCCCTGGAGATCTATGAGCAAGACCCGGCTGACGTGGATTTGGTGATCATGGACCTTAACATGCCCGGCATGGGCGGCCTGAAGTGCCTGGAAGCAATCATGGCCATTAACCCTAAAGCCAAGATTGTGGTGGCCACCGGCTACGCCGACAAAGAAGTCGAGGGGAAGATCAATTCCCTGGGCGGAGATTACTTGATCGCAAAGCCCTACCGTTTCGTTGATCTTATGGCCGAAGTCCGGAACGTACTCGAAAATTGATAACCCTCACCGGGCCCCATGACGGCAGAAGCCAACAAACCTCCAAGATCGGCTCGAACTATTGGAGGGAACCCTGATGCTCAAATCGGATGCCGAAGCAGACCGCTTATGCAGTCCTAAGGTGATGATTAATTCTTGGCCGAGGGGAAAATGTGGAGTAGATATTAAAAGCCGCTTGGGCTGCGACCCTAACGGGTAATCAGTCCGCAGGGGGAATATCTTTTAAATCAACTAGCAACTATCAAACCCAATCCCAAGTATAAAGCTTTATGACCAAACCCCAAAAATCACCACCTGCGCGCCCCACGCTAAGCAGGGCCGGACTGTCACCGGTGCAAGAGGTGGAAGAGGTTGCCCAGATGGGCAAACCCAGACGGGTGTCCATCCCCGGGGAGTCTCCTCTTACCATTAAGGTCGACGGCCACGAGATAGTCACTCTTATGACCCTGGGCACCAATCCCGAGGAACTGGCCCTGGGCTACCTGCACAACCAGCGCCTGCTGGAACGCATCGAGGACATCGAATCGGTGGAGGTGGACTGGGAACGGGAAACGGTGAACGTGACCACCCGTCATGGCCAGGGCATTCCGGATCTGGAAGAAAAAACCTCCCGGGTCACGGTTACCAGCGGTTGCGGCCAAGGCACCATATTCAGTTGCACCGTGGACAAGCTCTACGAACAGAAGCTGCCCCGGGTCGAGGTGCGCCAATCCACCATCTACCAGATACTCAAGGCGGCGGCGCCGCTTAATCCCGTCTACCGTCAGGGCGGCACGGTGCATGGCTGCTGCCTGTGCCAGGGAGAACGCGTGCTGATGTCCGTGGAAGACGTGGGCCGGCACAACGCGGCCGATTCTATTGCCGGGCGCATGTGGCTTGAGGGCATGCCGGGCGAAGACAAGATTCTCTTCACCACCGGCCGCATGACCTCGGAGATCATGATGAAGACGGCCTTCATGGGCATCCCGGTGCTGATTTCCAAATCCGGGGTGACCCAGATGAGCCTGGATTTGGCCCGGGACATGGGCATGGTGGTGATCGGCAGAGCCAAGGCCAGCCGCTTCCTTGTGTACAACGGCGCTGAGCAGGTTGTTTTCGACGCCATACCGGAATAGGCCACCCTGCCTATTTAATCCACCTGTCACACCTCAGGACAAAGCCATCCGGCTAATAAGCGCCCGAGGGATGTTATCGAAAAAGACAGCCGGCCCCCGTAGGGACCGGCTGTCATGCCAAAACCTGGATTAAGGATTAATCTGGGTTGCCTACTTTTCCAGGGTCTTGCCGTCGCCTTTGGCCTTGGGTGGATGGAGGGCATTGGTTAGAACATAGGCCGCCTGCAGCGCCTCGGTGGGGCAGAGCGGGAAACACTCTTTGCAGTTCCAGCACTCCCTGGCCGATATTTCTGGGATGAAGCTTATCTCTTTGCGAATGCCCCGGTCGACAAAGCCGACCGCGAAGGCCTTTTTTACTTCAGCGCAGTAGCGCACGCAAAGACCGCAATGAATGCAGAACGAGGCGTGTTTTTCAAAACGGTCCTTGTTGGCTCCATATTCCTTGGCCAGGTCCTGTAAATCGAAAGCATCCGGCGCATGAGCCAAGAGCAGCTCCAAGATGGTTTTACGGATTCTATCAACCTTCTCGGATCTGGTTCTTACTGAGATATTTTTCTTTACCGGGTAAACGCAGGAAGCGACGTAACTGGTCCAGCCGCGGTCATCCACCTCCACGGTGCAAAGGCGGCAACCTCCGAAGGGTTCCAGCTTTTCATGGTGGCAGAGCGTAGGAATAGTTATACCCACGCTTTGCGCCGCCTCCAGAACCGTCATCCCTTCCTTGGCGGCAACTTCTCTGCCGTCTATCTGCAAAATGACGTCGCTCATTTTTTCTTGCTCTTTCTGACTATGGTTCTTTCTTCTTCAGGAATGGGAGGCGGAACCGACTCAGCGGAGGTTTTCTGCACGGCGGCAAAGCGGGAGGGGCATACTTCGAAGCAAGTTCCGCACTTGGTGCATTTCTCCTGGTCGATCACATGGATCTTGTTTTTGCCGCCATCAATGGCCCCGACTGGGCACTTCTTCGCGCAGATCATGCAGGCTTGGCATTTGGCCGGATCGATATGGAAGTCGATCAGCGCCTTGCAGGAACGTGCCGGGCACCTCTTATCCTTGATGTGCGCCTCATACTCTTCACGGAAGTAGTTCAGCGTGCTCAAGAAGGGGTTGGGCGCGCTCTTGCCCAGGGCGCAAAGAGCCGCCGCCTTGGCGGTAAAGGAAAGGTCCTCCAGGGTCTCGATGTCGCCCTCTTTACCCTTGCCCTTGGTGATGTTGGTTAGGATCTTCAGCATCTGCCGTAGGCCCTCGCGGCAGGGCACGCATTTTCCGCAGGACTCATCGGTGAGGAAATCGATGAAATAGCGGGCCACGTCAACCATGCAGGTGTCTTCATCCATGACGATCATACCGCCGGAGCCCATCATGGAGCCTACTTTTGACAGCTCGTCGAACCCCACCGGCAAGTCCAGCATGCTCTCGGGGATGCAGCCGCCGGAAGGTCCGCCGGTCTGCACGGCCTTGAACTTCTTGCCGTCCGGCACGCCGCCGCCGATCTTGTAGATGATATCGTGCAGGGTCATGCCCATGGGCACTTCCACCAGGCCGGTGTTTTTAATCTTGCCGACCAGGGAGAATATCTTGGTGCCCTTGCTGGTTTCGGTTCCGTACTTGGTAAACCAGTCGGCGCCATGGTTGACGATTAGCGGCACGTTGGCCCAGGTCTCCACGTTGTTCAACACGCTGGGCTTCTCCCAGAGACCCTTGATGTTGGAGCGGATGTACTTGGGTCGGGGCTCGCCCACCCTGCCCTCCAGGGCCGTCATCAGCGCGGTGGATTCTCCGCAAACGAAAGCGCCGGCCCCTTTGTGCACCTTGACCACGAAATCAAAACCCGAGCCCAGGATGTTTTCCCCGAGAAAGCCGTATTCCTCGGCCTGCTTGATGGCGAGCGTAATGTTCTCCACCGCCAAGGGATATTCCTGACGGACATAGATATAGCCCTCGTGGGCGCCGATGGTATAGCCGCCGATGATCAGCCCCTCGAGGATCGAATGAGGGTTGCCTTCCAGGAGCGCCCTATCCATGAACGCCCCGGGGTCGCCCTCATCGGCGTTGACGATCACATACTTGGGATCATCGGGCGCATCGCGGGAGCCTTCCCATTTTCTACCCGCCGGAAAGCCGCCGCCGCCCCGGCCCCGCAAGTTGGATTTCTTGACCTCTTCCAATACTTGGTCGGCGGTCATTTCGGAAAGGGCTTTGGCCAAGGCGGAATATCCACCCAGCGCCAGGTAATCGTCGATGTTCTTGGGGTCGATTTTAATGTTGCTGCCCAAGAGGAGCCGTTCTTGATGCTTATAAAATGGGATGTCGGATTCAAGGGTTGCTTTCTCGTCCGTGGCCGAGTCCACGTAGAGCAGGCGCTCCACAACCTTTTTCTCTTTTAAGGTTTGGGCTACGATCTCGGGCACGTCCTCGGCCGTCACCTGGAGATAACATATCTCCTCAGGATAGATGACCACCACCGGCCCTCTCTCGCAGAAGCCGGGGCAACCGGTTCCCTTGGTCTCCACACTAGCCTGCAAGCCCTGTTTTTCAATCTCCGCTTTAAAAGCCGCTATGACTTCATTGGCGCCGGAGGCAACACAACCGGCGCCGGCGCACACGGAAACGCAAGGCGCGTTGGGGTCTCTTTTGGCTAAGACACCCTGCCTGAATTCTTCCAATTCAGCTGGCGAATTTATCAGCGGCATAATTTATTCCTAATCATAGCTTTTTAACATGTCTGCTGCCTTGGAAGTCCCCATCTTGCCGTGAGTCTTCCCATCGATCTCCACCACCGGTCCCAAGGCGCAGCAGCCGAGGCAGTTAACCGTCTCCAGGCTGAACTTCAAGTCCAAGTCGGTTTCGCCGGGCTTGATCCCAGTCAGGTCTTGCACCGTGTCCAGGATGCGCGGCGCGCCTCGCACATGGCAGGCGGTGCCCAAGCAAACATGGATTTCATGGCGTCCTTTGGGGACCAAACTGAAAGCCTTATAAAAGGTTGCGATGTGCTGTATGCGGGCCAGGGGAACCTGCAGCCTTTCGCTGACCTTTTCCAAGGCTTCCTTGGGAAGCCAATGATTTTCGCTTTGTATATCCAGCAATACCTGGATCAGCGAACTGGCTTCGCCATGATGCTTATCGATAATCTGGTCAATTCTCTCGTTATCCATAAACGCTGTCCTAGTCTTCGTTTTGCCCTAACCTTCCGCTGCCATCTTGCCTTAAGCTATCGCATAGCGCTTCTGGTCAACATCGTACTTGACCAAGCCGTGCATTGAAGAGGTGTTTATGTGCTTCGATGCTTCAGAGGGGCTGAGGCCTAAAGTCTCGGCGATTTCCCCTGTGGAAAGCGGCTTTTCCTGCAGTAGCGACGTGATTTGGCTTATCGCCAATTTGTCGGCGATTAATTCATCAAACAACCTGTCAAACTCTTCACTGGTAAAAAACTTTTTGTATGCATCTACTGATTTAACAGGCACGCGTAAGCGCTCCCTTTCCACCAATCTAAGGTAGGGGACTAATTTCCTAAGCGCGTCGAGCTTGAACTTCAAACCTTTAATTTCCAGCCCTTCGCCGATGCCCAGCGGTCCCAGTTCATTAACCGTCTTGCTAAAAGCGTTGATGGTTTCGGCCAAAAAAATCCCATCGCTGGCGTTCATGAAAGCGATCTTTAACCTCTCCGGGTTAAGGCC
>CAZDRW010000075.1:0-10604 GCA_964507555.1 uncultured Desulfarculaceae bacterium | reverse complement strand
TTTCGCTCCTATGGACCTGTTCGAGGCCAACAAGAAGTTCACCACCGACGCCAACATCAACCCGAACTACCTCCGTCCGATGCAGTTCATGTTCCGCCTGCAGAAGCTGATGGACGAGTACGCTGGTGGCGTGTCTAGCGCGTTCAAGACCTCCAAGTCCCTGTTGGAGCGCGGTGTCGAGCTCTTGACCCTGCTGAAGGAAGACTCCGCCAAGCTGGGCGCCGAGACTCCTTACGAGCTCGAGCGTTGCTGGGAGAACACCCACCGCATGTATCAGGCCGAGGCTCATGTGCGCACCATGCTGTTCCGTGAGGAGACCCGTTGGCCCGGCTATTACTTCCGCGCCGACACTCCCAAGATGGACGAGGACAACTGGCACTGCTTCGTGAACTGCACCTACGCCGACGGCGATTGGAAGTTCGAGAAGAAAGAAGTTGTCAAGTTGGTTGACTAGCCATATGGCTTAGTACGTTGCAACTCCAGGCGCCTTATGGCGCCTGGAGTTTTTTGCCCGCCCCGGTCCAACTAGGTTGATCACCGGGGCGGACAAAAAACACCGGCCGTCGGTAGAGGGTATTGACCGGGCCGAGTCCGGGAAGTTGCGGATTTTTGGGCGGCTTTGTCCGGCTTTTGCTGGACTGGCCTGGCCCTTGTGTGTATATTGTGGTGCGAGTTGCCCGCCCGGTTTCAACAGAAACGGGCGGCACCGTTCCAATCTGTATAAGCCCTCATTCATTCCTGGCGGCTCCGGCGGCCCTCCGGCGGAAGCGGCGGGAGGGACGGGCCTTCTAAGGGGCGCGAAAGAACTACCGCGGAGGTGAGTAGATGACCGATCAGGACAAAAAAATATTGGTGGTGGGCGGGGGTATATCCTGCATCACCGCCGCCTTGGAAGCCGCGGAAGCGGGCCATGAGGTGGTCTTGGTGGAGCGCAATCCCTATTTGGGAGGGCGGGTAGCCCAACTCCATCAATATTTCCCCAAGCTTTGTCCGCCATATTGCGGCCTGGAGATCAACTTCCGACGGGTTAAGGCCAATCCGCGCTTGGAAGTGCTTACCATGGCCGAGGTGGCCGCAATCAAGGGCGAACCCGGCAATTACACGGTGACCATCAAGCAGCGCCCGCGCTATGTAAACGAAAAGTGCACAGCCTGCGATAAATGCGCGGAGGCGGTTTCCACCAAAATTAAAAACCCGTTCAACTACGGGCTGGACGAGGTCAAGGCCGCATATCTGCCGCATGAGCTTGCCTATCCCTATCGTTATGTCATCGATCCTTCCATCGTGGACGGCGAGGACGGCAAGAAGGCCGCCGAGGCCTGTCCCTACGACGCGGTGGTGCTGGATGACAAGGGGCAGGAGATCACCATCGAGGCCACGGCGGTGGTTTGGGCGGCCGGTTGGCAGCCCTATGATCCGCTTAAGCTGGTGAACTACAACTTCGACTCTAGCCCCGACATCGTGACCAACGTGCAGTTCGAGCGCTTGGCCGCGGCCAACGGCCCAACCTCAGGCAAGCTGCTGAAGCCTTCCGACGGCCAGCCGCCCAAGAACGTGGCCTTTATCCAGTGCGCTGGCAGCCGCGACGAGAACCATCTGCCCTTCTGCAGCACCATATGCTGCCTGGCATCCTTGAAGCATACCACTTACGTTCGCGAGCAGTATCCGGACAGCCAGGTCACCATCTACTTCATCGACATCCGGGCCATGGCCCGCAACGAGGACTTCTACACCAAGATCAAGGCCGATGAGGGCGTCAAGTTCGTGAAGTCGAAGATAGCCCGCATCGAGACCGAGGGCGGCAAGCTGGTGCTGGAGGGCGAGAACACCGCCACCGGCGCCAAGTTCAAGGCCGAGCACGACCTGGTGGTCTTGGCCACCGGCATGCAGCCCAACACCGCTGAGAACAAGATTCCGGCCGACATCGCTTATGACGATTACGGCTTCCCCATCTCCACCGCCGGCATCATAGCCTGCGGTACGGTCCGTTCGCCCATGGAGGTGGCCAACTCCACTCAGGACGCCACTGCGGCGGCCCTCAAGGCGATTCAGACGTCGGTCAGGAGGTAGCGATAATGGACAAGAAATCAATTTGTTATCTCTGCAAGGGCTGCGATATTGGCGAGGCCCTAAATGTCGAGGGACTAACTGCGGCCGTCAATGAGGCCGGCATCGGCGAGGTCAAGGAGCATGACGCCCTTTGCTCTCCCGATGGCGTGGCCATGATTCAGGCCGATGTGGACGCCGGCGCCACCCATATCATCATCGGCGCCTGCTCCGGCCGCGTTAAGAGCAAAGAGTTCTCTTTTAGTGGCGTGGTGGTGGAGCGCGCGCCTCTGCGCGAATTCGCGGTTTGGGCCTCCGAGCCCACCTACGAGGGCGAGACGGAAGCAGGCGTCTGCCGCCAGGAGTTGGGCGAGGACTACCTGCGCCTGGGCATTGCCAAGCTGGACAAGTGCTCGGTTCCTACCCCGTATCAAGTCGAGGGCGACATATACAAGACCATCATGGTGGTGGGCGGCGGTCCCGCCGGCATGTCTGCTGCCATCGAAGCGGCCAAGGCCGGCAGCCAGGTAGTGCTGGTGGAAAAAGAGGCCCAGCTTGGCGGCTTCATGAACAAGATGGCCAAGCGCGCCCCCGAAACCGCCCCTTACAACGCCTTGGAGGAAGTCGGCCTTGACAAGCTGATCAGCGCCATCGAAGCCGACGCCAGCATTAAAGTCTTCACCGGCGCCACCGTGGCCAAGACCAAGGGCATGCCGGGCAAGTTCGATGTGGAGCTTTCCAACGGCGAGGCGCTGCAGATCGGTGCCATCGTCCAAGCCACCGGCTGGGTTCCTTATGATAAGGCCAACCTCAAAGACGACCTTGCCTCCGACCTGAACGGCGTGATCTCCAACGTGGAGATGGAGGAAAAGGCCAAGGCCGGCGATCTGGGCGGACTTAACGGGGTTGCCTTTATCCAGTGCGCCGGCAGCCGCGATGAGAACCATCTGCCTTACTGCTCGGCCTTCTGCTGCACGGTGTCTTGCAAGCAGGCCATTATGGTGAAAGAGGCCAATCCCGAGGCGGCGGTCTATATTATCTACAAAGACGTGCGCACCCCGGGTCAGAGCGAGGAAGTCTACCGCGAGGCACAGCGCAAGGGCGTGATCTTCTTGCGCCGGGACGAGGCATACCCCAAGATCAGCGAGAACGGCGGCAAACTCTCCATCGTCACCAAGGACGTGCTCCTGGACGACGATGTGGAGATCGACGAGCTGGATCTGGTGGTGCTGGCCACCGGCATGAAAACCAACAACCCCAAGGTCATGGACTCCCCGCTGATCCCCTTCGACATGCCGGACGAGGAAGGCAAGCGCCTTACCAAGGAGGCTTTGGCTCAGAACGAGCAGTGGTCTGTCCTGAACTTGGCTTACCGCCAGGGTCCCAACCTGCCGACTCTCAAGTACTCCATGCCGGACAGCCACTTCATCTGCTTCCCCTATGAGAGCCGCCGCACTGGAATTTACCCCGCGGGTACGGTGCGTAAGCCCCTGCGCCTGACACAGGCCTTCGACGACGGCGCCGGAGCAGCGCTCAAGGCCATCCAGGCCATCCATGGCGCAGAAGTGGGTTGCGCGGTGCATCCCCGCTCGGGCGACGAGTCCTTCCCCGAGTTCGCCATGCAGCGCTGCACCCAGTGTAAACGCTGCACCGAGGAGTGCCCCTTCGGCGCCATCAACGAGGACGAAAAGGCCAACCCGATACCCAACATCACCCGTTGCCGCCGCTGCGGCACCTGCATGGGCGCCTGTCCGGAGCGCATCATCTCCTTCAAGAACTACTCGGTGGACATGATCGGCTCCATGATCAAGTCCATCTCCATCCCGGAGGAGGACGATGAGCGGCCCAGGGTCATCTGCCTGGTGTGCGAGAACGACGCGCTGCCGGCTTTGGAAATGGCGGCTCGCCGCGGCCTGCGGTGGAATCCCTACATCCGCTTCATCCCGGTGCGCTGCTTGGGTTCGGTCAACCTGGTGTGGATCGCCGACGCGCTCTCCAAGGGCGTTGACGGCGTGATCCTCTTCGGCTGCAAGCGCGGTGATGATTACCAGTGCCACTTTGTGCGCGGCTCCGAGCTGGCCAACGTGCGCATGTCCAAAATCGCGGAAACCTTGCAGCGCCTGGCTCTGGAGCCCGAGCGCGTGCGGGTGGACGAGGTGGCCATTAACGAGTTGGAAAAGATCCCCACCTTCATCAATGAGTTCATGGAAACCATTGAAGAAGTTGGCATGAACCCCTTCAAGGGTTTCTAATAGCGCAATCAGCGTGGGGAGCGCGTCGGTGCTCCCCACGCTTTTTTGTTTAATACCGGCTGCTTGCGTAAGGGATGCCCTTGGTGGACCCTGGCGGGGCGGCCGTTTCTCTTACCAGTTGCATTGCAAAGCCGGATACGGTGATTACTTTAGAGGTAGTAATCATAACGCCTGGCCTAACCATGGCTTAAACGGGAAGCCAGGCTTATTGGCACTATCTCTTTGGAGGCTATAATGTCAGAGCAGGATAAGACAATTTGTCCGTATTGCGGCCAGAAGATGTCGAAATGGGAAGGAGCTGCTACCCAGAGCTGGGGCAGCGAGTTTCAATATATTTGTTTCAACGATGAGTGCGGGTATTATCAGCGGGGATGGGATCACACCTTCCGCCGTATCGGCATCAAAGCCAGCTACCGTCACCGCTATGACCCGGAGACAGGCCAGTGCGGGCCATTCCCGGTTAGTTCTGAACTCGCCGGCAAGGACGGCATCGTAGCAGAGTGATCAATCATGAGCGCCTGGGCGGTCTTAAGCGGCGGGATTGAATAAAATGGACCTTAGCGATCTGGGACGAAATGATTTATGCCCCTGCGGCAGCGGCAAGAAGTTCAAACGCTGCCATTTGGGCCGCGAGAGCGAATTATTGGAGCTTCTGGAGAAGAAGCTGAACGCCAATCCCACCGAGATCGCCCAGCGCATCCTGAGTCTGCCGCCATGCGAGCATGCCCGGGCCCAGGAAATGGCCGAGTCCTTGGGCTTGGTTTCAGCGGCCGGCAAGGAACTATCCATAAAATTCATAGATTTGTCAGCCTATCTCGAGATGGAGCGTTCCCTGCGCTTGGAAGAGGACAAACCCGGCCCCGACCCGGACGCGGTAGGCGGCATTTTCATAAACCCGGCCAAGACCCGCGCCCTGGAGCCCACCACTCTTTTCATGGCGCTTTCACCCCATGCCGATGATTGCACCATCGTGCATCAGCTGGCCCACGTTGTGGATATGGTGGAAGGCTCGCGTTTGCATCCGGGCGTGGGCGTGGAAAAGGGTAGCGAAATGGGAATGCCCAGTGAACTCTTGGAGCATCCCCAGGAGTTCGGCGACCGCCTCCTGCAGCTATCCGAGCGGCTTGGCGTGGAGTTGGACGCGGACGACGAGATCGTGGCCTTTTTAGCCCGCCGCAAGCTGCTCATGCCGGGCAAACTGATAGCCGAAGGCAAGCGTGAGGAACTGGTGGCCGAAGCCCAGCGTATTCTGAGCTTCATGCGCGATTCTCAGGACGAGATCAATGCCCGCATCAAAAACCGCAAGGGTTACGTGGGCAAAAAGGCCAAGGCCTGATAATAATAACGCGCAGTTGATAGGGGACCTGTGTGGTCCTGTTGCAAATAGTGTCAAAAAAGCGGCGGCTCCCGTGGGGGCGGCCGCTTCTTTGATGGGGGCCGTGAATGGGGTACGGGAAGTCTCTGCCTGGGCCGCTCGGCGCCGCAAGCCACAACGGTCAAGGGGCGAATTTTGCTGAGAGGGCTTCACTTTATGCTGGCCTTTCGGCCCTTATTTGTGATAGAAGGCACGTGCAAGCTTTTACATTCGTCGCACCGTGTGCGCGCCGATACGAAAAGCTTGATTACCCCTAAACGAAAACGTATAAAGGGGCGTGTTGCTGATCAATGGGCTCCCCACCCGAAGGCCCGGGAGCCTTTAGGCAATTTGGGTAATCCCCCGCCCTCAAGGCGGGGGCTGTTCACCTAGATGTGAGGAGAAGTGGGTATGAGTGCCAAGGTCTACCCGAATCTGATGAAGGAACTGGAGCATTTCGGCCTGCAAAACGCCACCCAGTGCTATCACTGCGGTAACTGCACCGGCGTTTGCCCGCTGTCCACGGAAGAAAATCCCTTCCCCCGCAAGTTCATGCGCATGGCTCAGCTGGGGCTAAAGGACCAGATCGTCCAATCCGGCGAGCCCTGGCTCTGCTACTACTGCGGTGAGTGCTCGGACCAATGCCCCCGGGGAGCCGACCCCGGCGAGGCCATGATGGTCATGCGGCGCTATCTCACCTCTCTTTACGATTGGACCGGCTTTGCCCGCAAGTTCTACACCTCCGAAGTGTTCGAGGTGGCGGCGGTGGCCACGGTGGCGGCCTTCATCGGCGTGCTGTTCTGGATCTTCGGTCAATGGAACGCGGCCCTGGCCAAACCCGGCATTCATCTCAACATCTTCGCGCCCAACCACGTGATTGAGATCCTCGACCTGGTCATGGCGGCGGTCCTCACCTTCTTCCTCTTAAGCAACGTCTGGCGCTGCATAAAAATTGTGCAAGGGGAGCTGCATGGCAAAATCCCGCTGAAATACTATAAAGACAAGTTCATCGAGATGGTCTGGAACATGGTCAGCCAGTGGCAGTTCTCCAAGTGTGAAGATAAAAAGCAGTGGATAGTCCACCTCCTCATCATGACCGGTTACAGTTCGGTGTTCCTCATGGTGGTGGTCGGGCTCCGCTGGTTCCAGCGCGACTCGGTGATCGATCCCCAGTGGCCCATCGTTTCGGCGGTTATGACCCTGGTGGGCTACTATGCCACCTTCGCCATCATGTACGGCACCACCTACGCGTTGATCGGCCGCATCAGGAAATCCAAGGCGCCCTACAAGAACTCCCACGGCACCGACTGGATGTTCCTGATTCTTTTGCAGCTGACCACCATCACCGGCATCCTGGTCCACGCCTTTATCTACCTCAAGTGGCCCATGGCGACTTACGTGATCTACATGATCCACCTCATGGTGGCGATCCCCATGCTGGTCCTGGAAGTGCCTTTTGCCAAGTGGGCCCACTTGGCCTACCGCCCGGTGGTGCTCTTCCTGGTCAAGGTCCGCCAGGCCTATCTGGCCGACAACCCCCAGCCCGCGGTCGCCGAGGCGGTGGTTGAAGAAGCTGTGGCAGAGGCCGAGCCGGCCGCCTAAGCCCCAGGGTAAATAAAAAAACCAAGCGGTCCCCAGCGATGGGGGCCGCTTTTTATTGGGGCGGGATGTGTACGAGGTCAAACCTGGGCCTAGAAGGCCCCTTTAAGCCGTCTCATCCAGCGCCTAAGGGGCTGTAGAGACCGTCCCACGCCTCGCACCTCATCCAAGCCATACAATCCCTGAGAGAGCCGCAGGCGCACGCCGGCCCCGGGCTTGGGCAGGGTTTGGCCGGCAAAGTGGGCCAGGGTGGCCCAGCCCTTGCGGGTTTCGGCCAGGGCCAGGCCCAGAGGCGCCGGAAATCCCTCGGGCGGCCTGTAAAGCAGGGTGGCCGAAAGCAGGCGTCCGGTAATTTCCCCGGGCAGCGGATCGGGTTGAGCCGGCCGGGGGGGGGTGATCACCGGCGTAAAGCTGGATTGCCAGGGCGTGATCGGATATAAGGGCCTGGTGGCGGGCACCAGGATAGTGACCAGGTTATTGTTGCCCAGCCCGCCGATGGATTGGGTTAGCGCCACCCGTGGCTCCTTGGGCAAGCGCCTCTCCGGGCTCAGCTTGCCCACCAAAAGCCAGAAAGCCTCCACCACCTGGGCCAGGCCCGAGGCCCCCACCGGGTGCCCGCGGGCTTTTAGGCCGCCCGAAGGATTGATGGGTATGCGGCCCCCCACCTTGGTTTCGCCTTCCAGCACCCCGCGCCAGCCCTGGCCCGGGGCGAAAAAGCCCAGGTCTTCGGCGCCGATCACCTCGAACATGGTGAAGGCGTCGTGCACCTCGGCGAAATCCACCTCCGACGGATTGACGCTGGCCATGGCATAGGCCTGCATGGCCGCTTGGCGGGTGGAATTGAAGCTGGTGAGGCTGCTCCGCCGGGCCACCTCGGCGCTGTCGGTGGCATGCCCCACTCCGGCCAGGCGCACCCGGCCCTCCTGGCTGGAGAGCACCACCGCGGCGGCGCCGTCGGTGATGGGCGCGCAGTCGAACACCCTAAGCGGATCGGCCACCATGGGCGAGGAATAGTACTTTTCCTCGGGCAGTTCTTTTTGGAACTGGGCAAAGGGATTAAGGGCGCCCCGCGCGTGGTTTTTCACGGCCACCTGGCAGAGCACCCGCTCAAGCGTTTTATGATCCAAGCCATGGGCCTCGGCATAGGCCCCGGCAATAAGCGCGGCCAGGGATGGCATGGAAGCGCCGTAGGCCCGTTCGCGGCCCGCGATTACCTCGGCTAGGATGCTGGTGGTGCGCCCGGTGGAGAGGCCCGTCATTTTCTCGCCGGCCACCACCAGGACGTGTTTGCGGTAGCCAGAGGCCACCGCGAAAAAAGCGGTTTCCAGGGCTCCGGCCCCGGTGGACGAGGCGGTTTCCACCCGGGAGGACGCAGCGCCGGAGATGTCCAGGCGGTCGGCCAGGGCCACGGCCAGGTTCCCCTCGCCGGTGAATTCCTCCGAGTTCATCACCCCCACGTAAACCGAGTCCACCTTTTTAAGCCCGGCTTCTTTTAGCGCGTCCCCCGCGGCTTGGGCTAAAAGATCAACCAGGGGCAGGTCCAGCTTGCCGAACTTGGTGAGGGCGGCGCCGGCGATGTAGACCGGGGTGGGCGGCATGGACGCAAACCTCCAACAAAAAAGAAACGGCCGGGACGTTAGCAAGTCGTCCCAGCCGAATTATAACACGGTGCTTAACGGGCTAAGAGCCCGGGAACCATCCCTGAGGCCCCATGGGGCCCACCGGGCCCATGTCCTGGCCCATGTCCTGGCCCATGCCTTGCTCCCGCGCCCGCGCTTCCATGCGCGCTTTCACCTCGGGTTTTACGGTCAAGGTGGCGTCTCCGAAGATGGAGAACTGCAGCCACTCAAAGGCGAACTTCAAGAGCTCCATGTCGTTGCCCTGCAGGACCTCCAGCCTGTTGGGGTTGATCTCGAACACCTCGGCCAGCCGGGTTTGGCTCACGAACTTACGGAAAGATTCCAGTTTGTACACCGCCATGAAGAACATCTGCATCTTTTTGGCGATTACCTGGGGATTGGGGTCCGGCGCCTGGCGGGTGAGGATGGGCATGAAGATGTCGTTCATGTGGAAATAAGTCTGCAAGCCCTGATCCTTGGTCCAGCTCTGGGGGTTCCAGGCAGGCCCCTCCTCGAATCCCCGGCAATGCTCCTCGCGCACCAGGAAGAAGCCTTCTTCGTTGATGGTGCCTTGGCTGCCGCACTTGGTGGCCCTTCCTAAGGGGTAGGTGCGGCAGGCGCCGGGGCGGTCGGGATAGACCGTGCATCCCTTGTCGCTTACAAAGGGACAGGTTTCCCGATCGTTATCCAGCATCACCAGGCGGGCCATGGGCCAGCCGTTCTGCCCATGCTCCACGGTGCAATAGCGATCCAAGAACTCGTCTGAACTTAGGCCCAGATTGTTCCTCAGCCTGAGCAGGTCATAGGGTGTGAGCCAAAGGGTGAGCTTGCGGCAACATTCGTTGAAGCAGGGCACCGCGGGATGGCAGGAAAAGGAGAAATCCTCCGTTAGCTCCTTGAAGCGCTTATCCATGTTGGGGGGCAGCATTTAATTGCTCCCGGTCGCCTGTTCCGTCTGGTCCTTCAGCTTCAGGGTCTTCTGGCCCAAGAGCCCGAAACGGACCCAGTCGTAGCCCAGGTCCATCATGGCGGCGTCGTCCGTCTTGATGGCGTCAAGGCGCTCGGGCTCCAGCTCAAACTTGTCCAGGAAGCTGGAATTGAGCACCATCTTGCGGAAACCGTCCACGTCCCATAAGGCGGTGACCACCATTTGCAGGATCTGATCGTTGGTGATGTCCAGGTCGCGCATGAGATGATGACCGGAAAGGCCGTCATAGGAGCCGTCCGCTTCCTTGGATTGGATGGCGCCCTGATCCTTGAGCCACTCCTTCACCTGCCAGTCATCGCCTTTTACCAAACCATGGCATTTTTGGGGGTCCGCCACGATGGTGAAGCCGGCGTCGGGCCGCTCGTCCAAGGGGAACATGCGGCAGGCCCAGGGGCGGTCGGCATAATAGAGACAGCCGTGGGAGCGCACGAAAAAGCAGCGCTTGTCGTTGGATTCATCCATCTTGAGCTGAATCAAAGGCAGATGGCGGTCGGTCACCACCACCAAGTCGGTGTATTTATGCAGGAACTCGGTGGAGGTCATCCCCAGGGCCTTTTTAAGGCGCAGCACGTCGTTGGGGGTAAGAAAGATGTTCACATCGCGGCAGCAGGAGGTGTAGCAATCCAGGCCACGGTGACAGGCGAAAGTGAAATTGTCTTCCAGTTTAAGCTGGGGCTTTTCTTGGCTCATGCTTGTTCCTTGGCGCGCACCGGGCAGGCCCCGGAAGCGGCAGATTGAATATGCCT
>CAZDRW010000074.1:0-10606 GCA_964507555.1 uncultured Desulfarculaceae bacterium | reverse complement strand
GTTGCGACTTTTGGTGCCGGTTACGTGCCGATGGCGCCCAGCACCGCGGCCTCGCGCTCTTTCAGCTCGGGGGTGATATAGCGCTCGCCTGCGGCCAGGGTCTGTTTGCGGATGAAGCTTTCCGGCACCTTGTCCAGGTGGGTCCGGGTCACCTCGATATAGTAGCCGAACACTTTATTAAACCCGACTTTTAGCGAGGGGATGCCGGTGTCGCTGCGCAGCCTGAGCTGTAGGGCCGCGATCCAGTCCTTGCCGCTGGACATGAGTTCGCGCTGCTCGTCCAGATCCTTGTCCACGCCAAAGGCGATCACTCCGCCCTCGATTAGGCTGGCCGGCGGGCTGGGGGCCAGGGTGGCCGCAAGATCGGCGGCCAGCTCTTCCAGGCCCAGGAGCAGCTCGCGCTGCCGGGTAATGAGCGGCGAGACCATGCCCGCGATTTCCTCGCGCAGGTTGGGCAAGAGGTTAAGGGCGTCGCGCAGGGCGGCCAGCTCGCGGGGGCCGGCGTGGCCCAGGCTGGCCCGGCCCACCAGACGGGGTACGTCGGGAAAGGCGTCCAGCAGCTTAGCCACGGCCTGGGCTAAAAGCGGATCAACCGCGAACTCGTCCACCGCCTGGTGGCGGGCCTCGATGCCCACAAGATCCATGAGGGGGAAGCCCAGCCATTCGCGCAATAGCCTGGCGCCCATGGGCGAGCTGGTCTGGTCCACCGCGTGTACCAGGGAGCCCTTGCGGCTGCCGCCTGCTATGGAGCGGAACAGTTCCAAATTGCGCCGGGCCGCCGCGTCCAGGGCCAAATGGCCCTCCACCCGGTAAAGCTCCAGCCGCTCCACGTGCTCCGGCTCGCAACGCTGGGTGCCCACCACCACGGCCCAGGCCATGGCCGCGGCCATGAGCGCCGGGGAGGGCGGGGCGTCGGTGTCCTGGGGCAGGCGGGAGGCCAGAAGCTCCTCGGCCTGGCGCAGGCTGGGGGGGCGCCCCTGATAAAGGCTGCGCGGCAGGTCGTTGGCCGATCCCAGATCGCTTAGCGCTGGGTGCCCGGCCTGGTTCTCGGCCACGATCAGCTCGGCCGGCTCCAAACGGGCCAGCTCGTCGATCAAGGGCGGGCCCAGTTCCAGCGCCGTGGCCCGGAATTCGCCCGAGGCCAGATCCAGGCTGGCCAGCCCGGCCTCGCCGCCGGTGAGGCAGAGAGCGGCTAGGAAGCGGTGGTCGCGGGCCGGTAAATGCTGGGGATCGATGAACATGCCGGGGGTGACCACCCGGGTGATGTCGCGGCGCACCAGGCCCTTGGCCTTGCGGGGGTCCTCCACCTGGTCGCACACCGCCACCTTGAAGCCGGCCTCCACCATCTTGGCCAGATAGGCATCCAGGGCCCGGAAGGGCACTCCGCACATGGGCACTGGGTCGGGATCGTTCTTGTCGCGGCTGGTGAGCTGGATGGCCAGAATCTTGGAGGCCACCACTGCGTCCTCGAAAAACATTTCGTAGAAATCGCCCATGCGGAAGAAAAGGATGCAGTCGGGCACCTGGCTTTTAAGCTCCAGGTATTGGCGGAACATCGGAGTGTCGCGGGGGGGTGTGTCGCGGGGGGTAGTGTCGCGATGAGGGATCGATTCACCTGGCTTTTGAGGGACGATGTTTTTGGCAGGTTCTGACATAGGCCTTTGGACCGGGTTTGCGAGCCAAGCTTTCCCCAAGAAGATAGCAGGAATCCTTATGATTTGCCAGCAAGCTTAATAAAAAATGAGGCACGGAAAATGCTTTGGCCTAAGATGCAAGCAAAAGGACGCATTGCCGGCGGTCAGTCAATAAATACCGGGCGCATTGCGGCATTTTATTAATGGTATGAAATGGATTTATGCCCTGTTTGCGTGCAGATAAACCTCCCGCAAAAAACGCGTCCTCAGGGCGTTAGGCCGATTCATTACGGCCAGATACGGAAAACCTACCGGATATGGCCAGGCCCTGCGCCTGCCCCGGCTTGAGGCTTTAAGCGGGCAAGCGCATACAAGGCGCGGCGTCATAAGTTAGCTTACGGTCCTGTGAAGATTTCGTCTTTTATGCGGCCAAAGCAAAGGAGCCGCCAACGCTTTTTTGCCAGCGCCGGCGGCTCCCTGGTTTTTTTGTGCGCATCCGTCCCTAGGTGCGGCGCGGGCTCATGGTGTCCCAGGCGTGGCAGCGGGGGCACTTCCAGGTGAGGTGAGCCGAGACAAAGCCGCATTGCTCGCACTGGTAGGAGGACCAGTCGCCGTTGATATGCTTCAGGAGCTCGGCATAGGCCGTGAGGGCGGCGTCGCGTTCGCCCCGGGCCAAGAGGGTTTCACCCAAAAGCCGGTGGCTGTCCAGCATCTCGGGATTCTTATTTACGGCCAAGGTCATGATCTGCTGGGCCTGATCGTCCTGCCCGTGGGCGTGGTAATACTCGGCCAGGGCCAGGAGCGTGTTGGGCGCGGCCTGATTTATGTCGATCTCGTCCAGGAAGGCCTTCGCCGTCTTGTCGCCCAGGGCGGTCTCGGCCTCCGCCACCCGCCGCACCACCAGGTGGGCGTGCTCCGGGGCCAGCTTCACGGCCTTGCGCCAGATGCTAAGCGCCTTGCGCTGGCGGTCGCGGGCCAGCTCCAAATCGCCCAAATGCAAATAGGCGTCCAGGCAGGTCTTATCCACGTTGATGGCCTGGTTGAGGCTGTCCTCGGCCTTTTCCAACTGCCCGGCGCTCATGAGCTCCTTGCCGCGTTCGGTCTTGTAATGGGCCAGGATGCAGCGGGAATCGGAGCGGTTCAGCTTGTCCAGGCGTTTCAGGGTGTCGAAGGCGTTTTCCCAATCGCGGGTCTCTTCAAACAGGCCCACCATCTGCTGCAGGGACTCCTGGTGCGAGGCGTCCATCTCCAGCACTTCCTGGAAAGCCTCGGTGGCGCGGTTGTAGAGGCCGCCCTTGCGGTAATCCAGGCCGAGATCATAAAGAGCCTGTAGGCGCACCGAGGGCTCCAACTGGGGGCGGGCGATGATGCTCTGCCGGATGCGCACCGCGCGCTCTATCTCGCCTTTCTGGCGAAACAGGTTGCCCAGCACCACATAGGTCTCCACCGTGTCCGAATTCAGGGTCACTGCCCGGGTGAACTCCTCGATGGCCTGGTCGGTGTGGTCGGCCATGAGATGGGTGAGCCCCTTCATGAAGGCGTCGTCCGAGGGGCTGCGCGCGGGGCGGTCGCGGCGGGAGGTCCCGGCCGGGGTCTTGGCATCGCCGGCCCGGCCCAGGGCGAAGCCTATGATGAGCGCCAGGATTATCAGGATCAGGCCGGCCAGCGCCTGTCCCAAAGTGATGGCCTGGCCCCATATCACTATGAGCGTGGCGTCCATGCTAGATGTCCCCCTCGCCCCCCTGCTTTTCTTCGGTGATGTCGGATCCGGCGATGGGTTCGCCGGTTAAGGGCATGTTGCGCAGGGAGCTCAGTTCCTTGTTGAGGCGTGCCACCTCTTTGCGCTGCTGGCGGATGGTCTTGCGCAGGCGCAGGCGCTCCATAAGCCCCATGAGGCTGGCGGCCAGAAGGCCCACGAAGAAGGCCAGCAGGATGATCATGTAGGTGGCGTACGGCGTGGTTTCCATTTGGATGAAGAAAAGATTGAGACGGATGGACAGGGGGTGGCTCAGGGTCTCGATGTTTTGCACCATGAAAATGATGGCCAAGGCCACCACCGCCGAAATGACGATCGCCTTGAGATAGCTCATGGGTCTCCTTAACTGCGGGGCCGCCGGCCGCGGCCGTGGTCTAAGGCGGCGCTAAAGGGCCGCATGTTTGATTATGAGGCGTTCGGGGCCGGTTTGTAAACCTACCCGCCTATCACTTCCTAACTCCGGCTCATGTCCGCGAAATAAGGCTTAAGCTTCTGATAGGTGGCCCTGATGTGCTCGGGTATGGAGCGCACGTCGGCAAAGACGGTCATGAAATTGGTGTCCCCGGACCAGCGGGGCACCACGTGGAAGTGCAGGTGCGTCTCTATGCCCGCGCCGGCCACTCGGCCCAGGTTGAGCCCCACGTTGAAGCCGTCGGGGTTCATCACGGCTTTTAGGGCCTCGATGGCCTTGTTCACGTAGAACAGGAGGTCGCAGCGCTCATCCTCGGAAAGCGATCCCAGGTCGGAGGCATGGCTCAGCGGCGCCACCAGGAGATGGCCGTTGTTGTAGGGGTATTTGTTCATCATGACCAAACAGGTGGGGCCCACGCCCAGCACCAGGTTGTCGTTCCCCTTGCCGTCGGTGGCCATGCAGAAGATGCAGCCGTCCGGCTTTTCCGCGTCGAGGATGTATTCCATGCGCCAGGGCGCCCACAGTGCGTCCATATGTGATGTTGCTCCAGTGCCGAGCCGGCTCCAAACTGGTTAGAGCCGGATAATTTCGCCTTGGACCCCGTGGTCCACGGTGAGAACGCCCACGGTGCCGCTGCCCAGGATGCCCCTGCCATAAGAGCCGGGATTGAATAAGAGAATCCCGTTTTTCACAATGTTGGTGGGGCGGTGGGAGTGACCGAAGACAATTACGTCCACCTCCTCAAACTCCTTCATCACCCGACCGCTCAGGCCCATGGGCGACCCCCAGCCGTGGATGAGCCCGATGCGTATCTCCTCCACCTGGATGATGCGTTTGGCGGGCAGGCTGTGGGTGACCACATGGTCGTCCATGTTGCCGGCCACGGCCAGCACCTCCGGCGCCTCCAGGGCGTCCAGCACCGACATGTTGACCAGATCGCCGGCGTGCAGGATCAGGTCCACCCGCCCCAGGGCCCGGGCCAACTTGGGGCCCAGCTCCGGGTCGGGTGCGCGCATATGGGTGTCCGACACAACGCCGATGCGCTTCACGCCGCTATCCCCCTTGCAAATCCACCAAGCTAAGTTCCCCCCAGGCCGCCAATTTGTCGCCCAGTACCAAGAGGGAGCCGCGCACCCCCGGCACCGTGGCGGCCCATTCCAGGGCCGGGGCCAGATCGGCCTTGGTGTGCGCCCGGTTGCCCAGCATGGTGGCCACCGCGTCGGCCAGGGCCCCGTCAGCCGAAACCACGCTGGCCGCGTCGGCCCTGCCCAGGCTCAAGGAATGTCCCACTGTGCCTGAACTTGTACACAAGCACAAGGGCATATCCGCGGCCGCCAGCTCCACTCCCAGGCGGCCGGAGAGGGGCGAGCGGCCCGCGTCCACCGCCACCGTGAGGTCGCGGTCCGCGGCCAAAAAGAGATCACCGCCGTTTTCCACCACCACCCGGGAGCTTAAGCCCAAAAGGTCCCCGCCCACCGCCTGGGCGATGGCGCCGGCCACCGCGGCCATGGGGCCCGAGCCCGCCGCCTGGCCGGCGGCGATCATGGCTTTGACCAAAGGCGGGGCCCAGGCATCGTCCGGCCAGGGAGTCAACGCTTCCAAGAAGCCGGGATGATTTACGATATAGCTTTCCAGCCCCCGGCGATGGCGCTGGATGGCCTCCACCGCCTGGCTGGTCAAGTCGCGGTCAGCGGCTATCCAGAGGTCGGTTTCCTTGACCCGCGCGGTAAAGGAGATCAGGCCGCGGCTCTTGCAGCGCGCGCGGTAGAGCCTCTCCTCATAGCCGGCCAAGATTCCTCCCCGTTCCTGAATCGGTTGGCGGCCAAAGGAGCGGACGGCATGCCGCCGCTTTTGGCCGGTGCCCCCTTATAACCCAGGGGCTAATATGTGTCAACGATGTGTCAGTGGGCCTAAACCCGCCGTAACGCTTGCCTGTTGGCGGTTGTGCGGTTCCCTGGGATTTCTTGACTAAGGCGGTCTTTTTAGCTATGACTAAAGGGCTTTTTTTCCACCCTTAGGGAGAGGTCATGAACAGCCGGCGGCTGGCGCGGCTCATGGGGATTATCTGCGAGATCAAGGCCCACCCCCGGCGCGATCCGGACGAGATGTGCCGGCGGCTCAGTATTAGCCGCCGCCAATTCTACAAGGACCGCGAAAGCCTGGCCGAGATGGGCTTTGCCTTCCATTTTTCCCGCCGCCTTGACGGTTTCGTGCTGGACAAGGAGCTGACCTTCAACGTCTCGGGCCTGAGCCTGGCCGATATGTTCGCCCTGGCTCTGGCGGTGCGCGAGCTCACCCAGCTGAACGACTTCGCCCTGGCCATGGGCGCGCTCACCGGACTCAAGAACCTGGTGCAAGGGCTGCCCGATTCGGTGCGGGCCACCTTTGCCGAGGCCTTGGACCAGGTGGTGGTGGCCGACGGCTTCAGTTGCCAGCCCGAGGTGCTCTACGCCCTGCAGCAGGCCATCGGTGAACACCGCCGGGTGGTGCTGGAGCTCGTGCTGCCCAAAAGGAGCGGCGAGGCAGGCGGCCAGGTGGAGGGTGAGCGCCTGAGCGTGGACCCCAAGCGCCTTTTCCTTCGGGAGGGTATGCTTTTCCTGGAGACCGCGGGCCTGGAGGGCGGCGGCACCAGCCTGGTGGCCCTGAGCAGGGTGCGCCGGGTGATCGCCACCCCGTTCTTCTCGCCCGAGGACTAAGAATGCTTTAACTACCTGGGCAATAGAAGGCCCGGTCTAAACTAATGAGGACAAGCCAATGCGTGAAGTGGTCATAGCCAGCGCCTGCCGCACTCCGGTGGGGGCCTTCCAAGGGGCGTTCGCCTCCCTGTCCGCCGTGGATTTGGGAGTTATCGCAATCAACGAAGCCATCAAGCGTGCGGGTATTAAGCCCGAGGACGTGGACGAGTGCATCATGGGCTGCGTGCTGCCAGCCGGCCTGGGCCAGAATCCGGCCCGCCAAGCCGCGCTAAAGGCCCCGCTTCCCTATGACGTGGGCTGCATAACGGTGAACAAGGTCTGCGGCTCGGGCCTTAAAAGCGTGATGCTGGCGGCTCAGGCCGTGGCCTGCGGTGATGCCGAGGTGGTGGTGGCCGGCGGCATGGAGAGCATGACCAACGCGCCGTACCTGCTCTTCAACCAGCGCGCGGGCTACCGCATGGGCAACTCCCAGGTGGTGGACTCCATGGTGCACGACGGCCTGTGGGACCATCTCAACCAGTACCATATGGGCATGAGCGCCGAACTCTGCGCGGAAAAATACAACATCACCCGCCAGGACCAGGACGAGTTCTCGGTGAACTCCTACAACGTGTCCTACAAGGCGGCCCAGGCGGGGCGCTTCAAGGAGCAGATCGTGCCGGTGGCGGTGCCCCAGAGAAAAGGCGATCCCAAGATCATCGACACCGACGAGGGCCTGCAGGAAAGCTCACTGGAGAAGCTCGGCAAACTGCGCACCGTGTTCAAAAAGGACGGCACCGTGACCGCGGGCAACGCCAGCACCTTAAACGACGGCGCGGGCGCGACGGTGGTAATGAGCGCGGAAAAGGCCAAGGCCCTGGGCGTGAAACCCATGGTCAAGATCCTGGCCCAGGGCGCGGCGGGCATCGACCCCAAGTACGTGCTGGTGGCGCCCATTTATTCCATACCCAAGGTGGCCGCCAAGATCGGCATGAAGCCCACCGACATCGAGCTGCAGGAAGTCAACGAGGCCTTTGCCTCCTCCTCGGTGGCGGTGCAGCGCACCTTGGGCCTGGACCCGGCCAAGATCAATATTAACGGCGGCGCCATTTCCATCGGACACCCCATCGGCGCCTCCGGCACCCGGGTGCTAACCACCCTGCTCTACGCCATGAAGGACACCGGCGCGGCAACCGGCATGGCCAGCCTGTGCCTGGGCGGCGGCGAGGCGGTGTCCCTGATCGTGGAGAACCTGTAGGCTCGCAGTCAAAAACGGCAACCCCCGGAGGCGGCCCGCGCAGACCAAAGCGGAACCTGAGCTGAAGCCGCCCGTTGGAACGATAGAGAACAAGAGAGGAGTTCATCATCATGAGCAAGGAAGTTGTGATCGTAGGCGCGGCCCGCACCCCCGTGGGCCGGTTCGGCGGCATGTACAGCGGCACCCCGGCGGTGGATCTGGGTGTGGTGGCGGTGAAAGAGGCCATCCAGCGGGCTGGCATCAAACCCGAGGCGGTGGACGAGGTGATCTACGGCAACGTGCTGGGCGCGGGCTTGGGCCAGAACGTGGCGCGCCAGGTTCAGGTCAATGCCGGCATCCCGGTTTCGGCCAACGCCTACACCATCAACAAGGTCTGCGCCTCGGGCTTAAAAAGCGTGATGCTGGCCGCCCAGGCCGTGAAATGCGGCGACAGCGAGGTGGTGATAGGCGGCGGCACCGAGAACATGAGCCAGGCCCCCTATCTGCTGCCCGGCGCCCGCTGGGGCCAGCGCATGAATAACGGCTCCCTGGTGGACTGCATGATCCACGACGGCCTGTGGGACATCTTCAACGGCTACCACATGGGCATCACCGCCGAGAACGTGGCCGAGAAATTCGGCATCAGCCGCGAGGAGCAGGACCAGCTGGCCCTGGAATCCCAGAACAAGGCCGAGGCCGCCATTAAGGAGGGCCGCTTCAAGGACGAGATCGTCCCGGTGACCGTGCCCCAGCGCAAGGGTGACCCCAAGGTGCTGGACACCGACGAGCATCCCCGCTTCGGCACCACCATGGAGGCGCTGGCCAAGGTTCCCCCCGCCTTTAAAAAGGGCGGCACCGTGACCGCGGGCAACGCGTCGGGCATCAACGACGGCGCGGCGGCCCTGGTGGTGATGAGCGCCGACAAGGCGGCCGAAATGGGCTGCAAGCCCCTGGCCTACATCCGTTCCTACGGCTGGGGCGGGGTGGACCCCTCGGTCATGGGCCTGGGCCCCATCGAGGCCACCCGTTCGGCCCTTAAAAAAGCCAACCTCGCGGTGGACGACCTGGAGCTGATCGAGGCCAACGAGGCTTTCGCCGCCCAGGCTCTGGCCGTGATCAAGGAGCTCAAGCTCAACCCGGCCATCATCAACCTCAACGGCGGCGCCATCGCCCTGGGCCACCCCATCGGTTGCTCCGGCGCGCGCATCCTCACCACGCTTTTGTACGGCATGATCAACCGCGACAAGAAGATCGGCCTGGCCACCCTGTGCATTGGCGGCGGCCAGGGCGCGGCTCTGATCCTGGAGAGGAAGTAGGAAGAGAGAAGAGAAGGGGGAGATTTCCGGGGGGACCTTATTGTGAACAAATAGGTCCCCCGGACCCCCTCCAAAAAAACTTTAGAGTATATGAAAATTAGCCCCGAGGTTGCCGCTGCTTTTATAGGCGCTGACAGCCAAGAGGGCCGGGAGGCAAGGGAGAAATGGCTTACGAGACTATTTTGTGCGAAAAAGACGGCGCTATCGCCACTGTTACCATCAACCGCCCCAAGGTGCTGAACGCGCTCAATCCCCAGGTCATCGCCGAGTTGGGCCAGGTCTTTGCTGAGCTGAAACAGGACGGCGAGGTCAAGGTCGTCATCCTCACCGGCGCGGGCGACAAGGCTTTCGTGGCGGGCGCGGACATCAGCGCCATGCGCGACATGAACCCGGTGCAGGCCCGCAACTTCTCGCGTTCGCTCCAGGAAGTGACCTGCCTCATGGAGGACCTGGGCAAGCCCATCATAGCCAGCGTCAACGGCTTCGCCCTGGGCGGCGGCACCGAGATGGCTTTAGCCTGCGATTTCATCTACGCCTCCGAGACCGCCAAGTTCGGACAGCCCGAGATCAACCTGGGCGTGGTGCCCGGCGCGGGCGGCACCCAGCGCCTCAGCCGCCTGGTGGGTAAGAACTGGGCCAAGGAGCTTTGCTACACCGGCGACATCATCGACGTGCAGCTAGCCAAAGAGATCGGCCTGGTCAACCGGGTTTTCCCGGTGGACGACCTCAAGGACGCAGTGCTGAAAACCGCCAAGAAGATAGCATCCAAGGGCCGGGTCTCCATGCGCGCCTGCAAGGAGCTGATTCATTTCGGCTTCGATCTGCCCCTGGATCACGCGCTCCGATTGGAGGCCGAGGCCTTCGGCACCTGTTTTGCCAGCCCGGACCAGGTAGAAGGCATGAGCGCGTTCTTGGAAAAACGCAAGGCCGATTTCAAAGGCGAAGCCTGATATAATCGTTTGGAGACACCGGGCCCGCGGCAAGCGGGCCCGGCGGCCGCCCGCGCGCTGCACCCCCTAGCTGTCATTGAAGAGGATAAGTATGGACTTTTCCCTGAACGAAGAGCAAAAGCTGGTCAAGGACACCGCCGCCCGCTTTGCCGATGAGGTGCTGAAGCCCCAGGCCGCCCAATTCGATGCCAGCCACGAGCACCCCAAGGAGTCCTGCGAAGCTTTGGGCGAGCTCGGCTTCATGGGCATCGCGGTTTCCGACGAGTACGGCGGCGCGGGCATGGATTACGTGTCCTACGTGCTGGCTCTATCGGAGATCAGCCGGGGCGACGCCTCGGTGGGCGTGATCATGAGCGTGTGCAACTCGCTGTACTGCTTCCCGGTGATGACCTTCGGCACCGAGGAGCAGAAGAAGGCCTTCCTCACCCCGGTGGCTTCCGGCCAAAAGCTGGGCTGCTACGGGCTCACCGAGGCCGGCGCCGGCTCGGACCCCGCCCGCCTGCGCACCAACGCGGTGTTGGACGGGGACCAGTGGGTGCTAAACGGCGAGAAGAAGTTCATCACCAACGGCAACGTGGCCACCTACGCCGTGGTGGCGGCGGTGACCGACAAGGACAAGGGCTCTA
>CAZDRW010000073.1:0-10657 GCA_964507555.1 uncultured Desulfarculaceae bacterium | reverse complement strand
TCGGCTAAAAGTTGCATTCACCCGCTGGCCTGATACTTCCAGGAGCATTCGCAAGTATCAAAATCAGCCGACTAGGACTGGGCCAAAGGCATTCGAGGGTGGTCCAGAATGAAGTAAGCTTAGCATTACCTGAAATCCTGGGCTTCCTTGATAAAATGTAACTTGGGTCGCCTCCAATTAAGCCGATCGCTGCCATGGCGTACCCACTGGCACCTGGCAAAATCTTCACCAGGTGGCCGGAATGAAACCAGGCTGAACTTCACCTTGACGAACTTGCCCGTGGGTAATATAAATTTCCCATGGTCCAACTAGTCAAACATCTGGGTTTGATTATCACCTGACTGGCATGGGTGGTTTTCCCCCTGCCAGAATGCTACCTGACCAAGCCGCACTGCACCAAGCGCAACAACGTCTCGTCCTGCCAGGTATTCAACCACCAGCAGTCAACCGTGCAAGTAGCCGAGACTCGCGCGTGCTGCGGCTCTACCCTCCCCGGCGGCGGGCATGACCGCGCGACCACGCCCCGCGCTAACGATCAAGATGGCGAGGGGATGCTGGTAGCCAGCTTTTCGCCTAGGTTCCTGTTGCCGGTCTCGCCGGACTTGTCCGGCCCGGCCGCCAGCTTCAATCTGCTTTCAGCAGTCCCGGTGGCGCCCACCCCTGCCGCCCTATTTTGTTCGTCCTATCGGGGAGAGCGAGCCGACCCGATCCCCATCCTGCTACGAACTCAAACCCTCTTGATTTGATTCAACAGCTACATCTTCGCTCCTGACCAATATCTGCATTTGACAAGGCCCCAGTTGGGTTGCGACGCGCTTCTTCACGCATGCACCGCGAAAGAGGTGAGCGTCAGCGCGATCGATGCCTGTGGGCCACAAGCCAGCCGGAAAATCCAAAAAGGGTTGACCGCGCGTGGTCGCGCGGCCCGGCGCTGGAGGGAAACATGCCTCAATGGCTATATGTTTGGAGTGAACTGTTGCTTCGCCGGCGGCGAACCTGGGTCAATGTGTCCCTGATCGCCTTGGCGGTAGGGTTCTTCCTTGTCTTGACTCTGCTCAGCGGGGCGTTCCAGGCCGCCTTCCGCGCTCCGCTTAATGACGTGGGGGCAAACCTCACCCTGCAACGGGCGGGAGATGTACCCCAGGAAATGAAGGGGCCGGTGCTGCCCTGTTCGTTGGCGCCCATCAGCGGGAATGAAGTGAAAGCCGTAAAACGGCTGCCTGGGGTGATCTCGCTGAGCTCGGCCTTTTTGTTTTGGGATTTCGCCCCGGATACCTTTCGCATCGTGGCCGGCTTTGATCCCGGGGAAGCCTCTGGCTTCGCCTTGCTGGGCAAGGTGCTGGCCCAGGGACGTTTCCTGAGGCCGGGCGATCGTGGGCAGGTGGTGCTGGAAAAGGCCTATGCCGGAGAACGGGGGCTAAAGCCGGGCGACCGGCTGGTTGTCCACGGAAGTAACTTCGAAGTGGTGGGGCTGGTGGACGCCTCGCGCCTGAGTCAGTTGGCCACCGCCCAGCTCTACATGCCCCTGGCCGAGGCCCGGGCCTTGGCGGCCGCCACGCCGGGGGTCACCGCCGTACACCGCCTGGGCAGAGCCGATGTAAACCTGATATTTCTCTCCGTGGTCCGCGATAAAATTCCCCAGGTCTCCCAGGCCATCAAGGCCCTATTAGGCAATAAGGTCACGGTGACCGGGCCGGAATCTTTTCAACGCGCCATAGGCGGGCTCTTGGCTGCCACCGATCGTTTCGGGCTGGTGGCCGCGGTCTTGAGTCTTTTGGCGGCCGCCCTGCTTGTGATGCGCACCACCGCCGCCAATCTGCGGGAACGCAAGGCGGAGGTGGCGGTCATGAAGGCCGTGGGCTGGACCAGGTCCGACATCGTGCGGCAACTCTCCGCCGAGACCCTGGTCCAGACCTTGGCGGGCGGTTTGGCCGGCATGCTGGCTGCCCTGGCGGGAGCCTGGCTGGCGTCTTGGATCACCATCCCCATCCCGCTGCCCTGGGATCTCTCCCCCCGCCCCCATTTCCTGCCCGGCGGGGGCGAGCAGCTATTTCGCGAGGTTCCCCTGCAGCCCGTTTTGGACCCTACTTACTTCGCCCTGGCCCTGGCCGCCGCCTTGTTTTTGGGAGGCGTGGCCGCCTGGATGGCGGTTCGCGCGGTAGCCAGGCTAAAACCATCGGAGGCGCTTCGTCATGCCTGAAATACTTATCGCCAAGGAATTGAGGAAAAGCTTTGACGGCCTGGAGATTGTACGCAATGCCAGCCTGCAACTGCCCGCCGGCAAGACGGTGGCCTTGCTGGGCCCCTCGGGCTCGGGGAAAAGCACCTTGCTGTCCCTGCTGGCCGGCCTGGAGAGGCCGACTCGGGGGGAGGTGTATCTGGATGGACAGGCCTTGAGTCCACTAAGCGAAGATGAGCTTTGCCTGCTAAGGCGGGAAAAGGTGGGCTTTGTCTTCCAGGCCTTCCATTTGATACCTACCCTGTCTGCCTTGGAGAACGTGGCCTTTCCCCTATACCCCACTGGAGTCCCCAAAAAGGAACGGCAACAAAGGGCCCTGGACCTTTTGCAGAAAGTGGGGTTGGCCGCGCGGAAGGATCATCTGCCCGCCAAGCTATCCGGCGGGGAGAGGCAGCGGGTGGCCATAGCCCGGGCCCTGGTCAACCGGCCCCGGGTGCTCTTCTGCGACGAGCCCACCGGCAACCTGGATTCCCAGACCGGCGGCGAGATACTGGACATGCTCTTCGGGCTTAACCTGGAGCAAGCCATGACCTTGTTGATGGTGACCCATGACCAAGAGTTGGCGGCACGGGCCGATGAAACCTGGTTCGTGCGCGATGGGGAGGTGAGCAAATGAATAAGATAGCCTACCGTTGGATCGTAATTGGTTTGCTACTGGCCCTGGGCATGGCCGCGCCCGCGGGGGCCCAGGACAGCCCCCCTGTCAAGGTGGATATTCTGTTTATGAATCACGGCCCCATGCAGCCTGTCATCAAGAGTCTGAAGGAAATTTTGGCTCGCCACGCCGGAACAACGTCATCTGCCTGGTATGACTTCGAACGGTCATCGGGCCAGGATTTCATGAACCAGAAGGGCATCAAGGGACATATACCCCTTCTCATCTACCTGAACGGCTCACCCACCTGGGAGATCAAGGGCCGCAAGGTGACCTTCGTGGGTTTCCCCGACGGCTACGGGCCCTATCAGTTCCGCGGTAAATGGAGCCTTGAGGACCTGGACCGGCTGCTGAGTACCCTAGCCGCCGCCAAGGGAGCAAAGGCGGGGCGGCCATGAATCCCTTCACCACCATTCCCCTGGCCTGGCGGACCATCATCGCCAGACCGGGACGCTCCTTGGGCGCGGTGGCCGGCTTGGCCCTGGGCATTGCCATGTATGTGGCGCTGGCCGCCCTGTCGCAAGGTTATTCCGACCTGGTTCGCCAACCTTTGGCCCAGCTCAAGAGCGACGCCATAGTCCAAAGGCCCGGAGCGCCCCGTAACCTCGGGGCGGCCCCGGGCATAAGCCTGCCTCCCGGGAACTCCGCCCTCAGCCCTCAGGAAATGGCGCGGGTCCAAAACCTCCCCAGCGTAAGTTCCATCAGTCCGGCTTTGCTGCTATGGGATCGCTCCCCCGCCGGTTTCGCGGTGGTCATGGGATTTGACCCCCAGGGCCCCCGTTTGGGAGCGGTCACGGTGCTGGACTGGTTGCTCCGGGGAGGCCCCTTGCGCGAGGAAGGGGACATCCTATTGGAAGAGCACTTCGCCAGGGTGCACGCCAAAAAGGTTGGGCAGGTCTGGCCGCTGGGCGGGCGGCCCTTCACCATCCGGGGCATTGTGCGGCTAAAGGCGGGGGGAACTCTTGCCGCCAGCAATGCCTTTATCTCCCTTAAGGCGGCCCGTTCCCTGGCCGGTCTGCCTAAGGGCACCTCCAACCTGATATTCCTGCGCCTGAAAGCAGGTATACAAACCGATGCAGCGGTTAAGGAATTGGCCCACGTACTGCCTGGCGCGGTCCTGACCTCGACCGATAGCATCGGCAAAATGATGCAGGGCTTCAACCTGATCTCGGGGAAGTTTGCCAGCGTGCTAGGTGCGCTGGCCCTGGCCTTCACCGGGATACTTTACCTGCGGCTGGTCAAGGGCGCTTTGTTGGAAAGAAGCGGTGAGGTGGGAATCATGAAGGCCTTGGGCTGGCGCAGGCGAGAGGTGATCTGTGCCCTGGTGACCGAGTCAATGCTGCTCGGCCTGGGCGGGGCGATCCTGGGGGTGGCGGTGGGTTGGCTGAGCGCTTGGGGGGCTGGCGAGTTGGGGGTTGGCAACAGCATGCCTTGGAGCCTGAATCCGCTGCCCGCCGGCGTTGCCTCTCACAGTGCGGCCAATGGCGGGGCGACGATCAACCTGCCGGTGGTCTTTTCCTGGTTGGCTGGCGGCGTATCCATCGCCTTTGCCCTGGTTTTATCGGCTCTCACGGGTTGGTGGGCCAGCGGGAAAATGTTCAAGGCCACGGTCCTGACGTCCCTAAGCGAGCCGTGAGCCGCCTCGGCCGGGCCCGCAGCGATACCCCCTGGTCAGATATGCCCAGCCCAGCACCATGGCGGGTATCGCTGTGTAGCCAACCATATGATAACGGGGCGGCGCCCCGGGCAACTCATCAACAAGATGGGGCGGGAGTAGTTGACCGTCATTTTGATTTAGTATAATCTAATATGCTAAATCAAAGGAGCCAAGACCCTTGCGACCCCAAGACCTGGCCAAAATCTGCAAAAGCCTCTCGGTGGACAGCCGCGTCCGCCTGTTGCGTCTCTTGGGAGACCAGAGCCTTTGCGTGGGGGCGCTGGCCAAACGCCTGGGGGTCACTCCCGGCGCCGTATCCCAGCACCTGCGCGTACTGCGCGAGGCCGGGTTAGTGGTCCCCGAGAAGCGGGGCTATTTTGTCCATTACCAGGTGGACCGGCAGGCGTTGGACCATTGGCTGGCGGCCTTGCAGGAGGTGTTCGGCTCCCAGGCCCGGAGGCAATATGGTCCGCCGGCGTTTCCCTTGGCCATCCCCAAAAAAGGAGAGAAAGATGTGTGACAACTGCCAGAACGGCTGCCAGCGCCCTGATGAGCTCATGGGCAAGCCAGAGGATTGCTCGCCCGCGCAGATTCGCACCTGTCACGGCGATGGGAAAGATCACCCTTGCGCGCCGGAAAAGAAGGAGAAGTAGTTGCCCCCCGAATCAACCGTCCCCGCCGTGGCGGTGGCGGGCCTGCACAAAAGCTACGGCGCTGTCCCCGCCCTGCAAGGGGTCAGCTTCACGGTACCCCGGGGAGGAGTCTTCGCTTACCTGGGCCCCAACGGCGCCGGCAAAACCACCACCATCAACGTCCTCTGCGGCCTGCTTCGTCCGGACTCCGGCCGGGTCGCGGTCTGCGGCCTGGAGGTGAGCCGGGAGCCGGTGAAGGTCAAGGCGCGCATCGGGGTGGTGCCAGACGAGTCCAACCTCTACCCCGAGCTCTCCTGCCGGCGCAACCTGGACTACCTGGGAGAGCTTTACGGCCTGCCCCGCCGGGTCAGGCGGGCGCGCGGGGCGGAGCTGCTGGAGTTGTTTGCCCTGGCCGATCGCGCTGAAAAGCCTTTCCGGGCCCTCTCCCGGGGCCTGAAGCGGCGGCTGGTCCTGGCGGCGGCCCTGGTGCACTCGCCCGAGGTGCTTTTCCTGGACGAGCCCACCATCGGCCTGGACGTGCCCAGCGCTCGGGCCCTCAGGCAGCTGATCCGGCGCATCAACCGGGAAGGAACCACCGTTTTTCTGACCACCCACAACTTGGCGGAGGCCGAGGATCTGGCGGACCGGGTCTGCATCCTGATCCAGGGCCGGGTGGTGGAAGTGGGTGCCCCTATGGAAATTCGCAGTCGGGTGGATCGCGGCACCTACCTGAAGCTGGGCCTCAGCGGCGAGGTTACCGCCCGGGAGCTGTTGTCCTCCTGTCCGGCCGTCAAGCAGGCCCAGCGTCAAAACGGGTTCTGGCGCCTGGAGGTCGAGGCGCTGCATGAGGCCCTGGCCCAAGCCCTGGCCTTTGCCCAAGCCAGGCAGCTCCTGGTAAACGAGGTGGGGGTCGAGCGCCCCACCCTGGAGGAGGCCTTCCTGGCCATCCTGCAAAAAGACCAGTCAGCGGAGGTGAGCCCAAGATGAGTCAGTTTGCGCGCGCCCTGGCCATTGGCCGGAAGGACGTGGAAAGCTACTATGCCAAACCGCCGCTTATCACCTGGGCCCTGCTCTTCCCAGCGGTCTTGATGCTGGCCATTTACGTCAAGGACCCGGACGAATACCTGGCCGTGGCGCCGGGGATTATCGCCATGACCCTGCTGTTCGGCTGCACCTCCATGGCGGCCATCGTGGTCACCTTTGAAAAGCGCTCCGGCACCCTGCGCCGGCTGCTCCTGACCCCTGTCACCCCCGGGACCATCATCCTGGGCAAGGCGGGCAGCGCCGCCGCCTATGGCCTGTCCACCTCCCTGCTGCTCACCCTGGGCCTGGGCCTGGTGTTGGGCATGCCTCTGGCCAATCCCCCGGCCTTTGCCGTGGGCTTGCTTCTGGGCGCGGCGGCCTTTTCCCTGCTGGGCGTCCTGGCCTCGGTCCTGGTGCGGGAGGTGTTCGAGGCCATGACCCTGATGAACTTCTTCCGCTTTCCCACCCTCTTCTTAAGCGGGGTGTTCATGCCCCTGGACGCCTTCCCCTCCTGGCTTATGCCCCTGGCCATGCTCTCGCCGCTCACCTATGCGGTGGAGCTGCTGCGCCTGGGCGTCTCAGGGTCCTGCTACTTTACTTCGCCCTGGGTTCCCGCCCTGGCCCTGCTGGCCTACATCCTCGGGGGGTGGTGGTTGGCCATTAGCGCCTTCCGGCGACGGGCCGGGCAATGAGCCAGCGGCCGGCAGACTGCGCCAACCCCGGCAAATTATTTGCGTTGTATAAAAAAGCTCCGGCCCGGGGCCCGTCCGCATAATTTCTATGCAGGCGTCCGCATCGCTTTTTTCGATAAATATATAATAAACCTATTGGTATCATATAGTTGTTGTGCGCTGCGGCGCTGGCCCGCATTTTGCTTAACCGGTACCAGGGCATTTAAGCGGTCCTAATGCGTATAGGGGGTAAGCCATGGCTCTGGTTTCCTTGGAAAATGTAGGTAAGACCTATCACATGGACGAGGTGGAGGTGCCGGCTCTGGCCGGGGTCAGCCTGGCCATAGCCGAGGGGTCCTTCGCGGCCCTGGTGGGGCCCTCGGGCAGCGGCAAAACCACCGCCCTTAACCTCATCGGTTGCCTGGATAAGCCCAGCAGCGGCCGGGTAACCGTGGCCGGCCAAGACGTGAGCCTCCTGGGCCGTCGGCAGGGGGCCGCCTTCCGGGGCCAGAAGCTGGGCTTCGTGTTCCAGGAGTTCAACCTGCTGCCTGTGCTAAGCGTGGCCGAGAACGTGGAATACCCTCTGCTCATGATACGCGACCTGCCCAAGGCCCAGTGCGGGCCGGCGGTGGCCCGGGTCCTGGAGGCGGTGGGCATGAGCGACCAGGCGGCCAAGTACCCGGCCCAGCTCTCCGGCGGCCAGAAGCAGCGGGTGGCCGTGGCCCGGGCTCTGGTGGGTAATCCGGCCCTGGTGCTGGCCGACGAGCCCACGGCCAACCTGGACGGGGCCACGGCCCACCGCGTTATCGCACTCATGAAGCAGATGCGCGACGAGTTCGGCACCACCTTTGTTTTCTCCACCCACGACCCGCGGGTGATGGATCAGGCGGAGGTGCTTTTCCATCTGCAGGACGGCCGGCTGGTGGACGCACCGGCCATTGCAGGGGAGGTGGGCCATGTTTAAGGTCATCCGCCTGGCGCTCAAGAACCTCACCCGTTACAAGCGCCGCACCCTGCTCACCGGCCTGTTGATCGCCTTCGGCGTGGTGGCGGTGATTCTCTTCGTGGGCCTCAGCGGCTCCTTCACCCGGGTGGTGGTGGGCCAGATTACCGACTCGGTGCTGAGCCATCTGCAGGTGCACCGCAAGGGCTACGTGGCCAGCATCGACAACCTGCCCCTGGATCGTCTGATCCCGTCCCCGGCCTTGCAGAAATTGGAGGACATCCTGGCCCACACCCCGGGGGTGGCGGCGGTCTCCCCGCGCATAAAGTTCGCGGCCATGCTCAGCAACTACGTGCAGACCACCGGCGCGCGCCTCAACGGCATAGACCCAGCCAAGGAACAGGCGGCCGCGCCCCTTTTGGCCTCCCGGGTAAAGGACGCCGCCCACCCGGGCACCCTGCTTAAGCCCGGCGAGGTCCTGCTGCCGGAGCTCCTGGCCAAGGGCATGGGGATCAAGACCGGCGACACGGTGGTGCTGGTGGCCACCAACCGGCAGGGCTCGGTCAACGGCATGACCTTCAAGGTGGCCGGGGTGGTGGAGAGCCTCATGGGCCCGGGCGGCCGCGACGGCTATCTGCACATCAAAGACGCGGCCACCCTGCTCAGGATGACCACGCCGGAGATCAGCGAGGTGGCGGTGCGGGCCCAGAGCTTCGCGGGGGTGGACAAGCTGGCCAAGGCCCTGCGCGCGGCCCTGGGGCCCATCAAGAACAAGAAGGGCCAGCCGCTATTTGAACTGCACACCTGGGACCAGCTCACTCCCTTCCACAACGTGGTGCGCATGATCGATATCATGATCCTGGGCATTAAGATCATCCTCATCGCGGTGGTGTTGATCAGCGTGCTCAACGTTATGATGATGAGCGTGTACGAGCGTGTGCGGGAGATCGGAGCCCTGGCGGCCATGGGCACCAGCCCGGGCCGCATCCGGGGGCTTTTCGTGGCCGAGGGCTTTTGCCTGGGCCTGGTCAGTTCCCTGGCCGGGGCGGCCATCGGGTTGGGCGCGCTATTGGTGTTGAACCTCACCGGCGTGGAGGTGCACTTCGGCATGGCCAACCAGGTCTTCGCCCTGTCTCCCACCATCGCGCCCTTGGAGGTGGTCTGGGCCTGTGTGATCGTGCTGGCGGTGTCCGTGCTGGCCAGCCTGCAGCCGGCGGCCAAGGCCGCCCGCCTGGAGCCGGTGGAGGCCCTGCGTCATGTCTAGAAAAACCAGAAGGGTGGGTGCGCCGATGCCTAAGCATATGCTATTGGTCCTGGGGCTGATCCTGGGGCTGCTCTTGGCCGCGGGCCCGGCCCGGGCCCTGACCGGCCCGCAGATACTGGAGCAGGTGGACCGGAACCTGGAGCCGGGCGATCTGGAGATGTACCGCAAGATCATCAACATCGAGCCCGACGGCAAAAAAATGGAGTACGTGCTCTGGTTCCTGCGCAAGGACAAGGACAAGATCGTGACCCTGTTCGTGTCCCCGGCCAGCGAGGAGGGGCGGGCCACCCTGCGCTTGGGCGACAACATGTGGCTCTACATTCCCAACGTGGGCAAGCCCATCCGCATCACCAGCATGCAGTCGGTGGTGGGGGGCGTGTTCAACAACGCCGACATCATGCGCCTGGACTACAGCGTGGAGTACACCGTCTCCACCTTGGGCGAGGATCAAGGCCAGTATCTGCTGGACCTCAAGGCCAAGACCGGGGCTGTGGCCTACGACCGCCTGAAGATGTGGGTGCTCAAGAAAGAGTTGGTGCCCACCAAAATCGAGTGCTACGCCGCCACCGGCATGCTCATCAAGACCATTCACTTCAAAGAGATCAAGGACGTCGGCGAGGGGGTTGTGCGTCCGGCGGTCATGGACACCGACAGCCCGCTGTACCAGGGCTACCGCTCCATCATGATCTCGGCCAAGCTCAAGAAGCGCCGCCTGCCCGACGAGGTTTTCACCCTGAACTACCTGCCCCGGGTCAAGGATCTGCGTTAAAGGCATGCCTTCGCTGCGCTGCATTTGGCTGGCGGTCTTATTCACCGCACTGGCCGGCGGTGCCCTGGCTGGCGAGTATGATCTCAACATACCCGAGGCGCAAAAGAAGCCATATGATCTGGGCGGCCGATTTGAGTTACGCTATATCCAACACTGGCTAAACGATCAATCAGCCCGTTATCGCCTGGACTATTACAAGCGGGACCCCGATGCCTACACCGAGGAGTGGCGCCCCCAACTGGAATTGCAAGGCGGCTTCCGTCAAGGGATGGTGCAGTTTCATTTCCTTACCCATCACGAATACGATGAAACCTCTGGGGGTGGCGAGTGGACCAACCGGGTATATGAGGCCTATGCATCCATAAAACCATCGGTCAACCTCACCATCGAAGCGGGTAAAAAATCTTTCCTTTGGGGCAAGGGCTACGCCTGGAACCCTGCTGGTTTCATCAACCGGCCCAAGGATCCGGATGACCCCGAATTGAACTTGGAGGGCTACACCGCCCTGGGAGTGGATTACATCAAGAGTTTTTCCGGCAGCTCATTGCGTAATCTGGCCCTGACCGCCATGGTGCTGCCCGTGTTCGACGGGTGGGAGAACACCTCGCTCGGCCAGAGCGGCGATGTCAACTATGCCCTCAAGCTCTATCTTCTTTGGCATAACACGGACCTGGATTTCATCTATTTTGGCGGGCCCAACCAGCCGGACAGCTACGGGTTCGACTTCGCAAAAAACCTGACTGATAATTTCGAGGTGCATGGCGAGGCGGGCTATAGAAGCGATGTCACGCGAACTGTGCTCGA
>CAZDRW010000072.1:0-10658 GCA_964507555.1 uncultured Desulfarculaceae bacterium | reverse complement strand
CTGGAGCAGTTCCTGGAGCCCGCGCCCGGCATTCAGTGCGAGCATCCCAAGGTGCTGGAGCTGGCGCGCGGCATCATCAAGGGCTCGGCCAACGACCGCCAGGCCGCGGCCAAGCTGTTTACCTGGGTGCGCGACACCGTGCGCTACAACCCTTACGTACCTTTTGACGATTTAAACGATTACCTGGCGCTCTCCACCCTGGAGCGGGGCCGGGGCTATTGCGTGCAAAAGTCGGCCCTCTTGTGCGCGTTGGCCCGGGCGGTGGGCATCCCCGCCCGCCTGGGATTTGCCGATATCGAAAATCACCAGCTGCCCGCTGGCATGGCCGAGGTGTTGGGCAGCCCCATCATGGCCCACCACTGCTTTGTGGAATGGTTCGTGGGCGGGCGCTGGCTTAAAAGCACCCCGTCTTTTGAAGCGCCTCTCTGCACCCAACGCGGCTGGCGCCTGGTGGAGTTTGATGCGGAGCATGATTCGCTCCTGGCCACCAGCGACTTGGCCGGAAGGCCTCATATTTCATATGTGCGCCACCTGGGCTGGCGGCGCGAGGTGCCTCTTGCGGAAATCTTGGACTCCTGGAAAAAGGAGTACGGACCAGAGCGGGTGCATTCCTGGGCTTTAGCCACGCGCCAGGGAATCAGCTGGCAGCGGGCCGAGGAGGGGACGGCGTGAAGCAACCTTCCCTTAAAACCAAGGTGGGCCGGGTGGCGTTGCAAACCCCGGTGATAGCAGCCAGCGGCACCTTTGGCTATGGCCTGGAGTATGAGCCCTATCTCGATCTGAACCGTATCGGCGGTTTGGTCACCAAGGGCATCAGCCTTAAGCCGCGGGAGGGCAACCCGCCCACACGCATTTGGGAAACCGCCTCGGGCATGCTGAACGCCATCGGCCTGGCCAACGTGGGCCTGGAGCGCTTTATAAAAGAAAAGCTGCCCGCCCTGGCCAAGCTTGATTGCGCGGTTATTGTGAACCTGTACGGCGAGGCCCAGTCCGAGTTCGCGGAGCTCGCCCGCGCCCTTGATGGCAAAAAAGGCATCGCAGCCCTGGAGCTGAACGTTTCCTGCCCCAACGTAAAATGCGGCGGCATGGCCTTTGGGGTTGACCCCGCGGCGGTGGCCGGCGTGACCAGGGCGGTTAAAGCCGAGACTGGGCTCCCGGTGTGGGTCAAGCTCACCCCCAACGTGACCAGCCCCGTGGCCATCGCCCAGGCCGCGGCCGAAGCAGGCGCGGATGCCATCTGCCTTATCAACACGCTCCTGGGCATGGCCATAGACGCCCGCACCAGAAGGCCCCGCTTGGCCAATGTGGTGGGCGGCCTTTCCGGCCCGGCCATCAAGCCGGTGGGCCTGCGCATGGTTTGGCAGGTGGCCAAGGCCCTGCCCCAGGTTCCGGTGGTGGGCATGGGCGGTATCGTAAACGGAGAGGACGCCGCGGAATACCTCATCGCGGGCGCCTGCGCGGTTCAGGTGGGCACCGGCAATTTCATGGATCCGGGGGCCTGCGCGCGCATCGCCGAAGAGTTGGCCGCCTTTTGCCGCGTTAGCGGGGTGAGCCAGGTGAGCGAACTCATCGGCTCCCTGGAAACGTCGGGCTGAATCCAAGCCGGCGGTCTTTTTCTTATCAGGAAATCGTGACCGATCTATTTGGGACCTGCGGGCAGAAGCTCCAGTTCCAAGGCCTTGCCCTGGGACGGTCCTTCCTTGGCTTTATCGCCGTCATCTTTGGGAGCCTGCACCAAGCGCACCACCCAGCCTGGCAGCGGATCCCAACGCCACACCAGCCTGGCCGGAATTAAAATGTCTTGGCCCAGGTTCAGCTTGGGATCATCCAGCTTGTTATAGTCCTGAATGAGCGGCCAATTGCGCACCGTGCCGGTGTACCACATGGCCACCACTGACAAGGTCTCGGCGGGATGCCGTACCGTATGCAGCAAATCACCCGGCGGCAAAAGGCGCAAACCCTCGATCATGGCGGCCAGTTCCGGGGCCTTCACCTCGGCCTTGTCCGCCGGAGCCAATGCCGCCACGGCCAGCAAATTGTCCTCGGTTTTTAATAAGCGCAAGCGGCCCGCCATTATCTGATCGCTCACATAGGCGTCCCTGGCCGGGCGCCCCTGCCAAGCGATGCGTCGGGGAAAGGCCAAAGCCCATCCTTGGCGCTGGGCCAGACCAATCGCCTCGACCGCCAAATCGCCACTTGCCGGCAGCACCCAGAGGCGGGCGACCAACTCGCCCTTTTGCCAGCCGAACACAAAGTCCTGTTCAGCTAAGGGCCACTCGGGCTCGCAACCAGTCAGGTTCAGCCAATAGATGCCATGCGCGGCGTCCAGCCAACGGTCCTCGCCCAAGACGCCTTGCTTTTTTGCTTTGACCACCGGCGCCGGCGCCGGCGCTTCGGCCAAGGGGACGCAACCCGCACAGACCAAAAATGCGGCCATGACGAGCCAAGCTATAAATAATCGCCGGCCTGAACAGGGCATCTACCTGGTCCTTTCAGATCACTTGCTTTTTATCTGCCCGCGCAGCTTGGCCAGGTAGTCCTGGGCCAATTTATGGTTGGGATTTTCAAGCAAGGCAAGTTTTAGGGCCTCCAAGGCCTTTTCCTTTTCCCCCATGCGCACCAGGCAAATCGCTTGATTAACATGGGCATCCGCCGCATGAGGCGAATCCAACGCCACCACCTTGGCGAAATCATTCATAGCTTCATCGCATTTGCCCTGCTTTAGAAGGATATAACCGGCGTTGAACCAGGCGGTGTCCAGCTTGGGGTCCAATTGCAATGCCCGGCGGTAGGCGGCCAAGGCTTCCTCCCACCGTTCCAGCTTTGTCAGCACCCGGCCGGTTTGCAAATGCACCTGAGCCCAATTGGGCGCGAGCTCCGCGGCTGAGCGAAGATCTTCCTCGGCGGCTTGCGGCGAATCCTCAACCTTGGCCGCAGCTCTGCCCAAGAAGATCTGAGCCCGCAAGCGGGTAAATTGCTGGCTCAACTCGGGGTGCTGCTCCTGGGCTTGATCCAGCAGCACAAAGGCCCGTTCAAACTCGCCCGCCTTTATGGCTTCGGCTGCCGCCACCCCCTGGGGGGGTAGCGGCGGCTCTATCTTCGGCCCAGAAGGCCAAAAGAAAAATACCGCCCAGACTAACCCGGCCAAGCCCAGGGCCAGTGCCACTGGCTTAAGCAGTCTGCGCCATAGCGGCAAAGGCGGCGCCGGGGTTACCAACATGGCCAACTCGTCTTCGCTCAGTATGCCTCCGCTAATGCGGACTTTGGCCCGACCGTTGCGAATCCCTTGGGCGGTTTTCAATTCCTCGGCCTGCCTTGCCTGCTCCTTGCCAAGGTCTGCGCGAAATAATGCGCCCATGAGATCGGCCAGTTCACGGCTCCTGTCCTCCGCGCCGCCTATTTCCCCCAAGGCCTCCCGCAATTGGCCGGCAAGATCAAAACCGTTCTCAGGCTCCCAGGACAAGGCCTTGCGGCATATCGCGTCCAATTCCGCGGGCGCTTCTGGATTAAAACTTGATAAAGGAGGGCCTTCCCCGCTCCGAGGAATTTTAGGGCCGCTAAGCGCTTCCCACAACATGACGCCCATGGCCTGCACATCGCTTTTGGCTTCAGATTTTTTGCCGTTTAGGGAAGCGGCCAACCCTAAATCCGAAACCTTGAGCTGACCGTCATAGGATATAAGCAGGTTCTGGGGGGTCAAGTGGCCGTGGATAAGCGATAAAGGCCGGCCGTCAGGGCCAGGCTCGCTGAAGGCGTGTTGCAACGCTTTTGAAGCCTCATGGAAAATAAACAGGACCAGGCCCGGCGGGAGTCTGCGCCCGCGCTTATCAGCGCGCGCCAAAAGCTCAGCCAGGTTCTTGCCCGGCACCCATTCGCGCACCATGAACAAGCTGGCCTCGGGCGATGGCGTTTGACTGTCACGGGTTGAGTCGGCGGGCGCGGCTTGGCCCTGATCCAAGACTTGGGTCAGGTTGGGGTGATTCAGTAAACCGGCCTGCCGCGCCATGTCTAGAAACGCCTCGCGCACCGCCAAATCTGCCGACAGGTGGGGCAGCAGGCGTTTGAGCGCCAAAGGATCGCCTGGGTCGTCTATCCAATGCACCTGGAAGAATTCCACGGAGCCTTCCATGGAGATCTGACGGCTGAGCACGTAACAGCCATAAACGCTAGCGATGGGGGCCGACATCGCACCCTGCCTGGCTGGAAGCTGGAGTAACCAAGGGACGGCTTTGGGGACGTTTGTCCTGAGATTATAAGGAGATATTTAGCCCAAGTCAATCTACCCTGCTAAGTGCGTAACTTAGCGGGTTAAACTGAAGCCGGAACTCATCTCCCTTGACAGCGCGCCCTGCCATGCCCCAGCCTTAAAAGTATACCCCCATGCCTGCCTTAGGGAGGTCGGGATGTCGGCGATTGTTCGTGAAGTCAACGTGACTTGGTGCCCCAGTTGCGGTAAGGCCTACGCTGTACCCGTGGATCGCCTCCTGCCGTCGGCAAGGCCAACCCGGCGTGAGCCCCCTTTGGAGTGTTCTGGTTGCGGTTGCCGGCAACTTAAACCCCGGGAAAGGCCACGCCTCAGCCGACCGCTGAACAACGGTTCCGGAAAAATCCTTTAAACCTAGATTATCACCTTGGGCTGGGGACCTGCGGCGGGCCGGGGCTGTTGGTATTGACTGGCGTCGTTCTGCAAGATGGCCAGCACTTCCTGACGGTGCAATGGAGCCAAATCCAGCGCCGCCAGAGGCAGCGCGCCTGAGCGCACCGCCTGGGCCAACAACCTCGCCGGACCTTGGGGGTCGCCACCCATTATGTGCTCTGCCAAGGTGGCTGTTTCCGAAATCAGGCGCTGGGCGTACTCCAGATGGCTGGGGTCCTGGGCGTTAAAGCTTTGCGCCGTGTAAGGCGGCGCGCCCAATTCCCGGCCTCTTTCTCCGTCCTCCCCTCGGCGGTAGTCCAAATAGGCCGCCACCGCCAGTTCTCCGTGCAGCTCCAACGGCTTGACTTCCCGTTCACCTTCGGGCGCCAGCCGGTCGAACTGAACCGCCACCCACTCCGCATAGTCGGCGCCGCGATGATCCGCTTGCCGCCGGGCCTGGTTGAAGTCAGACCAATCGGGCCGCTGCCAGCGAGGACCAAACGATGTAAAGGTAGTGCGGAACAAACCCATGCGACGGCGGCGGGTCCGGTCCCATTCATCGCTCAAAAGACGGGTTCGCTGGTGCCACTCCATGCCACGGTATTCCGGATTCATCACGCGGGCAAGCTGACCTTCCAACGCCTCTTCGGCTGGGCTCAACTTCGGAGGCGCAGAGCCCGAGGCTAGCGACGCCTGCCGGCTTGGCAGTTGTTGGCTGGCTTTGACTTGGCTTGCAGGCTTAGGCTGGACACCGGTAAGGCTGGCTACGATCTCTTTGAATTCCACCGCCCGCAAGCCTGGCAAATACTGAGAGAGCGCTGCAAACAACGCGCCTACCACTGGCCGTTGGTGCATGGCCGGTGCGGTGAGATAATAGTAATCACGCCTATCTACACCTTTAAGAAAAGGCGCCAATACCTTATAGAGCCGCTCTAAAAACTCGTAAGCCTTGCTGCTTATCTGGACTGGCGGCTTGCGCAAGGCCTCGGGTACCACAGATTGAGCTGCGGCCAGCGATTCATTAATATCAGGACCTTGGCCGAAATCCGATGACGGTGCAGCCTGCTCGACGGTGACCTGAGGTTCTTGTCCACTGGCCTGGGCTGGGCGCGGTCCACGCAGGCCCAGGGCCCGCAATCCAGCACTGGTGATCTGGACACTAAGCGGCAAGCCAGGCCCTTGCTTTTCCAAGAGCACCAAGCCCTCGGCTTCCAGGGCGCGCAGGTGGCGGTTAAGTAATTGCTGGCTGATGCTGACCTGCTGGCGCACTTCTGTGCTCGAGGTCCAAGAATCTTCCTGGCTGAGGTTGGCCACGCCAGCAAGCACCTTGCGCCGCGTAGGATGCAGCTTAGGCCGGTTGGCTTGGACCCAATCGCCTAAGTGAACTGGCCTGCTGCCTTTTTTTATGTTCCCGCTATCGTTCGCGACCATAATCATTTATCGTTGCCCGCCAAACCTGCATAATGCAACGCCTGGTTTTTCGCTATGAGAAAAACCCCTATACATGCCTAGCCTATTCAGGGCAGCAATTCAAGTATAAAATGCCTGTCAAGGCTAGCTAGTTTGCGAACCAAGTTGATGAGTTATGTTGTTAACGCTCCACCGGGGCGGAGAGTCGTTAAGTGGGGGCAGGAAGCTCTTACCTTTGGCCGTGGAGCACAGGCTGTTAATAGGGACCATTCATTGACCAAAAAGGAAATTAATCCCTCAGCGGTCAACCTTCAGCTTTTGTTGCAGGGGCGATTCCAGCCTGTGCAGCTTACATGACACAAAAGCTCACTCTTTAAATGATCTTTACCTTTAATTTCCAATGCGTCAAGGAGTTTTTGCCTTCAGGCGTTTGAGACCTCCGCTGCCTTTCCACCCACACATTCCTGTGGCATTTTTGTGACAACCCCTCCGGCTTGGGGTCAAAAACCGTTTGATATAGTATTTATTGTAGGATGAGCAGTTAGCCAGCAAACATGATGAGAATAATTCATCCCAAGAAGGGTAGTTATATGAAAATTTGTAAACTGTTTCTTGCCGCCAGTTTGGTGCTGGTTCTTATTACGGCGTGGAGCCAAGCTTCCTTTGCCCAACTCGGCGATAGCCTGAAAATATCCAGCGTAAAGCAGGTGGGACGCACTATCGAACTGACAGACGGGTCGATCTGGAGCATTGAAAACCCGGACGACCAAGAGATTGCCTATCGTTGGCTGCCGTATCAGGATATAAGCGTTTTAAACGGCAATGAACTCCGCAATAACCACACCGGCCAGCGCATAGACGCCAAGATGGTACAGAAAGCAACCGCTACTCAAGCCGCGGCAGTTCCTTCATCAACACCGACTTATTCTGTGCAAGTTGAGGGCAAACCAGGGCCTGGCCCTGCAACCCCTGCAGCCAGGCAGCCTGCGGCCGACCTCCAGCTTTTAGACAAGATCTTGAAGCGCTTGGACTCTTTGGAGGCCAAGATTCAGGTCATGGACTTGCGCTTGCGCAAGATTGAAAAAGAATCCCTGGGCAAGCCCTAGGCGCCGGCTCTGCCCAAGCGGCGCAGGCCCTCGGCTGCGGCCTGCAAGGTCTCGGGTTTTTTGCAAAAACAAAAGCGCACCTGACCCCTGCCCCTCTGGGGCTGGGAATAGAATGAACTGCCCGGAACCGTGGCCACGCCTGTGAGTTCAATCAGTCTCAGCGCGAACTGATGGTCGTCGTCGCACTTTAGCTCCCGCATTAGCTCGCGGGGCTGAGTGATGATGTAGTAGGCCCCCTTGGGAAGGTTGGGCTCAAAACCCTGCGCTTCCAATACCTCAAATAAAAACCGCCGCCCCTCGTCATAACGCCGGCGCAGATCTTCATAGTAACTAACCGGAAATTTCAGCGCCGCAACCGTGGCTTCCTGAAGGGGGCAGGGCGCGCCCACGGTGAGGAAGTCATGCACTTTACGGATGGCCGCGGTAACCGGAGCCGGCGCGATGACCCAGCCCACCCGCCAACCCGTGGCTGAGTAGGTTTTGGATACACTGTTAATGATAACGCTGCGCTCGGCCATGCCGGGCAGAGAGGCTATGGAGACATGCTCCGCCCCGTCATAGAGAATATGCTCGTATATATCATCGGAAATACAGTAGGCATCCCAGCGCTTGCATAATCCGGCGATATGATCCAACTCGGCTCTTTGGAACACCTTACCCGTGGGATTGTTGGGGGTGTTCATCACCACGGCTTTGGTTTTATCGTTGAAAGCCGCCGCCAGTTCATCTGGGTCGAAACGCCAATCAGGCGGATAAAGGGTCACATAGCGCGGCGTCGCCCCGGAAAGAAGGGTGTCTGGCCCATAATTTTCATAAAAGGGCTCGAAGATCACCACCTCGTCTCCCGGATTGATAAGGGACTTCAGGGTTGCGATCATTCCCTCGGTGGCGCCGCAAACTACGGTTATATCGGTGTCCGGATCGACGGGGAAGCGATTGTAGGCCTCAGTTCGCTTGGCGATGGCCTGGCGCAACCTGGGTTGGCCAAAGGTGATGGCGTATTGGTTCCAGCCGGCCCGTAAAGCCTCCACCGCCGCTTCGACGATCTCGGCCGGCGCGTCCCAATCAGGAAAGCCCTGAGCCAAATTGATTCCGCTGTGTTCATTACACACACGGCTCATCATGCGGATAACCGATTCTGTGAAGCGATGGGTCAGTTCGTTCAAAGGCTTCACGTTTAGCACCTCCCCGCCAAACGGTATTTGCTTTTAAAAAACCGGCTGTCCCTCAAGCCTGGTCATGAGAGGGACGGACAGTCAAGAACCGCTGGCCCTCATAGGTCATACCGGCTTGTGAAAACCTGTGGACCACTAAAAGATTTTTCCAAACGGTAGCCAACAGCTCCGTGCTAGTTAATATCATCCTCCTCTGCCTCACCGGATATATAGTCCATTATATCCAGCGCCACCAATTGGGCCTCGGAAAGCTGGTCCAGTTGCTCCTCGGATAGATCCTCAGGGATATCTGGATCAAAATTAATATCAAACTCCACGCCGTCATCAGTATCGGTGAAAGTCAAAATCACTTTAGCCATGCCATACACTCCTTGATACGAGAAATTTTTTTCTGGAGACTCATGCTACAGTCTGCTGGTTTTACCTTGTCAGCGCCTTGGTGGCAATAGGTCAAACACTTGGTGTGAAAAAGCCATGTCTTGTTACCATCTGGTAATTACCATATGGTAAAAAATACAAAGTAGTAATTTAAATGTTTGCCATTATTAAATGGCTCTGCCGTATAATCAGGATGTTATCTGTGGTTGCCTTTTGGCACCATTTTTGCGAATACCCAAGCCGCAATCACTTAGCGTCACCCTGGGCATGGCTGGATCGCCTTTGACCAGCACGGCAAAGAAAGATACGATTTTTATCGCCCCCTAGGTGGTGTCTAATCAGCTACCGTGTTAGCTATGAATAATAGCATGGTGAGCGTGCAGCAGCACTTCACCAGTAATTTTGGCGGAGAAACCGGGGTTGGGGTCAGCGCGCGCATTCCTTACCCCCTAAAGGAGCCGCAAGCAAAAGCAGATAACGGCAAATCCAATAACCAAAGAGGATTGGCCGAGCAAGTTTAGGAGCCGTTCCCCCAGGCGGCTCCGCCCTGCCGGCGGCAGGGGTTGACCGGATATCGCGGACAGACGGGACGGGCGGATCCGTGTCAGCCCCTGTCGCGGGCTACTAAAAAAATGCCCCGGGCCTGCATTGCAGCGCCCGGGGCGCCTTTTTGGTTGATCTTGCGTGGGCTCTACTTAACAAACCCTATTCATCTGCCGGCACGACTTGCACCTTATTTGATAAATACCCGGTTGATATTGTATTCAACGCTTCCGTGACTTATGTTCACTATAAGGGATCGCATAATGCAAGAAGGCTTAAGGTTTACAGCAGGGTCTTTTTAATAGCCTTGCCTTAACCAAGGAGAACCGCACTGGTGAGAGGCGATCATATCAAGGTCAGGCGCTATGGCCTGCTTTACTCCCACCACGGCATTGACTTGGGCGAGGGGCGCATAGTGCATTTCGGCGAACCGGGCAAGGAGGCGCCTCAAGCAGCTGTCCGCATCACCGACATGGATGACGTCGTCAAAGGCGGCCAGCCGGTTGTTGTGGACTACGGGACAGACCATAGCTTAGAACCTGAGGAGTCCGTGCGCCTGGCCTTGGCCGAGGTTGGCGGGATGGGCTACAACCTGGCGTTTAATAATTGTGAGCATTTCGCCACCTATTGCAAAACCGGCCGCAAGGAATCCCGTCAGGTTTGGCGCGCAGCCTTGGGCCTCACCGCTACCGCAGCCGCGATGCTGCTGGCGGTGGGCATCAGACTTATTAATAGACGCTATTAAGATATCAATTTACAAATAATATATTAATTAAGTCTTTAAGCGTTCTATAAAAAGGGGAGGAAGCCTAGAGACTTCCTCCCCTGAATATTTATGATTGCGGTTTAGCCCTTTTGGGCCATGTCCACCAGCCGCTGAGCCATCTTGGTTACTTCCATCTTGGCTTTTTCCGCGGAATCAGCTGGACACTCGCCCTTCATGTCACAGGCGATTATCTCCGGGTCATAGTCGATAAATCCCAGGAAATCGAAGCCCTGCAAAGAATCCCGCAAGAACTTGCGGTCCTCCGGGCCCCTGGTCTTGGAGCCCACGATAAGCACTTTGGTGAGTCCGATATCGCTGGCAAGCTTGCGGATGTGATTGGCCGTATCTATGGAGCGGCGTCCAGGCTCCACCACCACGATAAGAAAATCCACCCCCCTGGAGGTGCCCCGCCCCAGATGCTCCAGGCCGGCTTCCATATCCAGAATCAATACATCCTCATGCAAAAGCACGAGATGGGTCATGAGGGCCTTGAGCATGGTGGAGGCGGGACAAATGCAGCCGCCACCACCCTTTTTCACAGTGCCCATCACCATCAGCCGCACGCCCTTGTGCTCGGTGGAAAGCTTGTCGGGCAGGTCATTGACCGTAGGGTTGAGCTTAAAGTATGAGCCTATACCGCTGGC